>NZ_FOXB01000058.1 GCF_900115615.1 Hydrogenimonas thermophila
AAAGATTCTAAATTTAATTAAAAACTCTATTTGAGGTTTTAATTTTTACTCCATTTAACCATATATAAAATAATTGTACCTAATACTGCAACCAAAATTACTGAAGCACCTGTTGAAAGGTCATACCAGTATGCCAAGAATAGTCCAGCAATGATATAGATAATAGAGAGTATGATAGAAATAATCATCATACTACTAAGTGATTTAACATACATTTCACTGGAAAAACTTGGCATAGTAAGCAAAGCAATCACCATAATAAGTCCTACAAGACGCATAGCAAAAACAACTGTAAAAGCTACCAAAATAAGTAAAAGAAGATGTAAAACCCAAGTTTTCACACCTTGAACTTTTGCAAAAACCGGATCAAAACTAAGAGCCATAAAATCGTAGTAAAAGTACCATACTAAACCTATTACTACAATATCAAAAAGCCCCATCCACAAAAGATCTTCACTTCCAACTGCTAAAATAGATCCAAATAGAAAGCTCATCAAGTCAACATTGTATCCTGGGGTCAAATCGCTTAAAATAACTCCAATTGCCATACCAACTGCCCAAACTATACCAATAGCTGTATCTGATCGGTTTGAAAATCTAAATGAGATAAAAGAGATAATAACTGCTGCAATAAGAGCCGCAACTGTGGCACCAAGCAATATAGAGAATCCGAAAAATATAGCTGCACCAACACCACCATATGTAGAGTGTGCAATACCGCCACTCATAAATGTCATCTTATTTGCCATAGTCAAAGGACCGATAAGCCCAATCGATATGGCTATCAAAACTCCTGCAATCAGTGCATGCTGAAAAAAAGGCATTTGAAGAGCTTCAAGCATGCTTACACTCCTTGGTACACTCAATTTTACGACCTAAATCAGCCCAAAACTCTGCTCCGCAGTAGTGTCCTTCATGATCTTGTAATTGATGTTTTATCTGATATCTTGTATGAGAATCTATATTATGCATTACGGCAGTTTTATGAACATAAACTGCATGTTTGGCATACCCCATAACCATACTCATATCGTGACTTACAACTATGATAGTCTTTTCTCTGTTTAACTCTTCAAGAAGTTCAAATATTTCACGCTGACCTATAAAATCTATACTGGCTGTAGGCTCATCAAGCATTAATATATCAGGTTCACTACAAAGTGCTCTGGCAATGAGAACCCTCTGACGCTGACCACCGGATAGTTCTGCAATTCTTCGAGTTGCAAAGTTTTCCATCTTTACTCTCTCAAGAGAGTCCATAGCCTTTTTTATTAATCTATCATCATACCTTCTTAGTCTATTCCGTTTATGAAGAAGTCCCATTAAAACAACATCTAAAACTGTAATAGGAAAATCTAAATTATGTGCTGTCTCTTGCGGAACATACCCTATGATAGTTCCATTTTCATGTGGAGGCTTTCCAAACAGATATATCTCTCCTTCGCTAGGAATTAAAATTCCCATCATAAGTTTAAGCAATGTACTCTTTCCACCACCATTAGGTCCTATAATTGCAAGGAAGTCTCTCTTTTCAACCTCAAGTGATACATCTTCAAGTACTAACTGTCCATCATATGAAAAAGATAGATTTGATACTTTTACAACAGCTGAACTCATCTATTCGCTTTACAAATATTTTTGGCAATTTGAATAAGATTTTCAGCCCAGTTTAGTGCAACTGGATCAGCTTCAATAATCTTTGCACCAATTGAAGTAGCTATTACTTTTGCCGTACGTTTTGAAAACTGAGGTTGAACAAAAAGTATTTTTACACCCTCTTCTTTGGCTTCGTGAATAATATTGACCAACTCTTTTGACTTTGGTTCTTTACCCTCCACTTCAATTGGTATCTGTTCTAAGCCATAATCCTTGGCAAAATAGCCCCAAGATGGGTGAAAGACCATCATTGCTTTGCCTTTGCACGGTTTTAAAATTTTTAAAAGCCTTCTATTAAGCTCATCAATCTCTTGTGCAAACTTATTTAAATTATTTTCATAAACTGTTTTGTGATTTGGATCTATCTTTTTCAATGCATCAGCAATATTTTTAGCTTGAATTTTTACTAGACTTGGACTTAACCAAATATGCGGATCAAGTGTTGACGATGAGTGATTGTTAGCTTCATGATGATGCTCTTGCATTGGAAGTTTTTTAATTCCTTCAGCAGTATCAATAATATTTATATTTTGATTTTGGTCTTTAAAACGAGGAAGCCATGCTTTTTCAAATGGAACACCTATTGAAAAATAGATTTGTGCCTTGGTTATTTTCTTCATTTGAGATGGCTTAGGTTCATATGTTGCTGGACTTGCTCCAGGTGAAACCATAACAGTTACATCAGCCAAGTCTCCTGCAATTTTTTTGACAAAAGTTTTTTGCGGCAATATACTGACAACAACATTAACCTTACTAAATAATAGACTAGGTAAAAATGTCAATAAACATAACACTAAAATTCTATTCATATAATACCTACCTCAACCCCATTAAACATTTTTTGAATAATAACGTGCAACATCATCCATTTTTCGACCCATATTTAAAAGCATCATATCTGCTATTACCAGTGCAGCCATTGCTTCTGCAACTACAGATCCTCTAATAGCAACACAAGGGTCATGCCGTCCTTTAAGCTCACAAGTGACCTCTTCACCGTGAATATTTAGAGTTTTCATCGGTTTAAAGATAGATGGTGTCGGCTTGAAATATACTTTAATGTCTAAAGTGTCTCCACTGCTTATGCCACCAAGTGTTCCACCGGCGTGATGAGTAACAAAACCCTCTTTTGTCATCTCATCATTATTTTCACTACCATACAATTTGGCAGATTCAACACCCTCTCCTATCTCAACTCCTTTAACAGCATTAATACCCATCATAGCTTCAGCCAACACTGCATCAAGTTTATAGTAAATTGGTTCACCAAGCCCTACAGGAACACCAGTTGCACGAACAAGTGCCGCTCCACCAATACTGTCATGAGCCTCTTTCGCTTTTAAGATCGTCTCTTTTTGTTGACTCTCAACCAACGGATCTAGAGCAAAAATTTCACTTGTTTTAGCATATTCAAAATCATACTCTTTTGCTTCAATATCACCAATTTTAAAAATTCCGCTCTTAACTTCAACACCGACTCTTTTTAACATAAGCTTTGCAATAGCACCTGCAGCAACACGAGCAGCTGTCTCTCTTGCACTACTTCTACCTCCACCTCTGTAATCACGGATGCCATACTTTTCCCAATAAGTAAAATCAGCATGACCTGGGCGGAAAAGATCTTTGATATTGCTATAATCTTTAGACTTTTGATTTGTATTGTAAATTACCATTGCAATTGGTGTTCCTGTACTGACCCCTTCAAAAACACCGCTTAAAATTTCTACACTGTCAGGCTCTTTACGTGCTGTAGCATAAGCATTTTTACCAGGTTTTCTACGGTCTAGTTCACTTTGAATAAACTCTTCATCAATCTCAAGTCCAGCAGGTACACCATCTAAAATACAACCTATAGCTTTACCGTGAGACTCTCCAAATGTAGTCATGCAAAATCGTTTACCAAATGTATTTGACATTAGTTATTATCCTCACTTCTAAGAAGTTTGAGTGCTGTATGTGCTGCCTCTTGCTGGGCAGATTTTTTACTTTTACCTTTTGCAGTAGCAAGTAGTCTGTCATTTACAAAGACCTGTACTTCAAACTCTTTGTTGTGATCAGGTCCTGTTGCATCTTTTAGTACATAATCTGGAATAACACCAAATTTTGCTTGTGTCAGTTCTTGTAGAGTTGTTTTATAATCTTTAAAAAGAGAGCTAAGGTCAATCTTCGGATAACACGCCTCGATCAGATCGATCGTAATACGTCGTACCTCATCGAGACCCGATTCGAGATAGATTGCACCCATTAATGCTTCAAACGCATTAGAAAGTAGTGAAGGTTTTTCCCGTCCTTTATTATTCTCTTCAGCTGCAGATATATAGATATAATCCCCCAAACGCAAAGCATCGGCCAATTTTTTAAAACCTGCTTCATTAACAAGTGAAGCACGCATTTTACTTAGTTCACCCTCTTTTGCTTTTGGAAATTTTACATATAGATACTCACCTACAACCAAGTCAAGTACAGCATCTCCTAAAAACTCTAAACGCTCATTATTATATGGCTTTTTATAACTTTTATGAGTCAATGCTTCTATAAGTTTTTGCCTATCTTTAAACTTATAACCAAGCTTCTCCTCAAGGGGCTTAAGCTCATCCATATGTTCCCTCCTTAAATTTTTCTGCTGTAGTACGTGCCAACTCGTCACAACGCTCATTTTCAGGATGACCGTTATGTCCTTTTACCCAAACAGCTTTAATTTTATGTGGCTTGGCTGCTTCAATATAAGACTGCCAAAGCTCAGGATTTTTAACCTTTTTAAAATTACGTTTTACCCAACCTTCCAGCCACTCATTTATACCATTTACAACATAGCTTGAATCACTGTAAATCGTAACATCACACGGCTCTTTAAGAGCTTTTAGTCCTTCAATGACTGCCATTAACTCCATTCTGTTATTGGTAGTCATTGGATCACCGCCGGTAAGCTCTTTTTCTCTGTTACCATATCTAAGGATTACACCGTAACCACCTGGTCCGGGATTTCCAAGACTTGAACCGTCACAGAATATTGTAACCTGTTTCATTTATTACCTTTGTAATTTCTCTCTCTACAATCACACTATCAAGTGCCATACATCTAGGACATCTTTCAAACGGTAAAGGAAACTGCTGTTTGCAAGATTTACAAAGATAGGCAAACTGCAATGTAGCATCATTGAATCCAGTTTTCTTTAGATGATTCAACATATCAATTAAAAACCATCCAATAGGAGGACTTGGATCAATATCTCCTCTTGCACCATAAATAGCACGCAGCTTTGGACTCTGCTTTATTTTGTCATAATCCATAAAAGAGGCAGGCAGATACCAAAAGATATCAATAAGTTGATCAATATTTGCTTCTCGTACCATTTCCCACGCACGACCAGGCTCACTTTTTAAGAGATATTCAAAAACTATGCGATCAAACTTTTTCTCTTTTTTATAAAGCGATACAACTTTTTCAATCTTTTTTTCATGTTCTAATCCAGTATCAGTTAAAATAGTTTTTAACTGAAGATATATTTTAAGATCATCAACATCTACACCCAATGCTTCAAGCGGCTCTATAACCTCTTTTGCTCTTTTAAAATCGTGCAGTCTTTCATAGACCACCATTAAGTTGTTAAGAACTCTCTTGTTTCTTGGATTAGACTTTAATATTTGTAAAAAAGTCGTTCTAGCCCTCTCTAAAAATCCAGCATGCATATAGGTTGTGCCAACTAGCTCCATTATCTCATAAATTGTAGCTTCATCCTCAATATGCTCTAACAGATATAGACCTATCTCTATAGCGTTATTATATTCACCGCTCTTTTCATATGCATGTGCCAACAGAACCAATGGCTTTGTCATTTCAGGTGTATATGGCATCGACTCAAGACTCTTTTTAACTCCATGAGTCTCAAATCTTTTTAAAAAACGTTGGAGTCTGCGAGATTTGCGAGACTTAACATATACACCCCACCAGAAACTGGCAAAAGCAATAATAAACACCATCCCTGCAATTAAAAGAATTGCAAAGAGAGGGTCGCGATAATCTATCAGGAGGGCATCCACCAACAAACCTTATTTAAAGTAAATCTTTTTATTATATAATAAAAAGATGATAGATAACAACTCCATTGAGCAGCTAAAGCAGACCATTGATATTGTAGATGTTGTCGGCAACTATGTTGAACTCAAAAAAAACGGCTCCAATTTTAAAGGTTTGTGTCCTTTTCACAATGAAAAAACACCAAGTTTCATAGTCTCTCCAGCAAAACAGTACTACAAATGTTTTGGATGTGGAGCAGGTGGCGATGCCATCAAGTTTGTAATGGAGTATGAAAAACTCAGCTACCCTGAAGCAATTGAGAAACTAGCAAACCTTTATAACTTCACACTACGATATACAGAAGGCAAACAAGGCGGTGGTCAAGAGAAAAGAATTCTAGAGACAATTGGACAATGGTATCGTGCAAATCTAGAGCATAATAATAGTGCTAAAGAGTATTTACAAAGTCGTGGCGTTTCGCTTGCAAGCATAGAAAAATTTTCACTTGGCTTTGCACCCTCTTCTGAAGAGACAATAAGATTTTTACAAAGAGCAATGATTCCAATGCAAAAAGCTGAAGAAGTAGGAATATTGGGATCAGACAATGGTCGTTACTATGCCAGGCTTATTGATCGTATTATATTTCCTATCTACTCATCCTCTGGAATGCCTGTTGGTTTTGGCGGAAGGACAATGGGAAACCATCCGGCAAAATATATCAACTCACCGCAAACAAAACTCTTTAATAAGTCTCGTCTTTTATATGGATACAATTTAGCTAAAGAGCAGATATACCGTAAAAAGAGGTTGATTGTTGTAGAAGGTTATATGGATGTAATTATGCTTCATCAAGCTGGATTTAACACAGCTGTTGCGACACTTGGTACTGCATTGACCAATGATCACTTACCTCTTCTAAAAAAAGGTGAACCTGAAATTATAGTTGCATATGATGGTGACAATGCAGGAATAAATGCAGCAATGAAAGCTGCTTTACTTTTAAGTTCTCACAATTTTGAAGGAGGCATTGTACTTTTTGGTAATGGAATGGATCCTGCCGATATGGTTAATGCAGGAAATGCCAATACTATTGAAGCTCTCTTTTCCAAACCTATTGCCTTTGCTCAGTTTGTAATAGACAGAATTGTTGCAAGTCATAATATCCACACACCAAAAGGGAAAGAGGATGCTTTTTTTGCAATAAAAAACTACTTATCCACTCTATCACCCTTTGTAGAGGAAAATTATAGAAGATATGCAGCTTCTCTTCTTGGAGTAAATGTAGCAAGACTGGCTCCAAAAGATGAAAAGCAGATATATAAAAAATATCAATATAATAAAAACAACATAGAAACAAAGCAACAACCAATAAAACAATCTTTTTTAACTCTTACAGATGTAGCTGAAGAGAGTATTATCAAAACTTTGTTAAAAATACCATCACTTACAGATATGGTGCTTGATACAATGGATAGTTCTATGTTTAAGATCCATCGTGAAGCCTTTGAAGCATTAATAAGAGGTGAAGAGCATGAAGATCTTTTACGTATAGATCTTGATGATACAATTGTGATATATCAGGAAGATGAACTTAAAAAACAGCTTGTTTACTTTTTAAGAAGATATTATCAAAAAGCACTTGACAATATAAAAAATAATGATACACTTCCATTTGAAAAAAAGATATTTTTTATACGTAAATATCAAGATTACATAAATAAATTAAAACGAGGAGAGTTGGTTCAGTATGAAAGCCATAGCACTATTTAGCGGTGGGCTTGACAGTACACTGGCAATGAAACTTATCATTGATCAGGGGATAGATGTTATCGCTCTAAATATCGACATTGGATTTGGCAGTACAAAAAGCAAAAAAGAGCATATGCAAAATATGTGTGACCAAGTAGGTGCAGAGCTTCGTATTTTGGATATACGAGATCAATATCTTAAAGAGATTCTTTTTAATCCAAAATATGGATATGGTAAAAACTTTAATCCTTGCATAGATTGTCATGGAAATATGTTCAAAATTGCAAAAGAGCTTATGGAGCCTTGGGGAGCAAGTTTTCTTATTAGTGGTGAAGTTGTAGGTCAAAGACCTATGAGTCAGCGACGTGATGCACTTGACATTGTAACTGATCTTTCTGAGACTGAAGATATTTTACTTCGACCTATGAGTGCAAAAGTTCTACCACCTACACTTCCTGAACGTGAAGGATGGGTCGATCGTGAAAAACTGCTTGGAATCACAGGACGAAATCGTGAAGTACAGTTGAAAATGGCAGAAGAGATTGGTCTGAAAGATTTTGAAAAACCTGGTGGTGGATGTCTACTAACAGATGAAAATTTCTCTAAAAAAATTGAAGAGTTTATAAAGTATGATACTCTTGAAGTAGAAGATGTAGCTTTGTTAAAATGTGGTAGACATCTTCGCCTTCCAGATGGTGCAAAACTTGTTATAGGTCGCCATAAAGAGGATAATGAGATGATAAATGCGGCATTAACTTCAAAATATAAAAAAATTCGTCTATTAAATGCAGTAGGCCCAATCTCAGCAATCAGTGCTAATGCAAGCGAATCTGACAAAGAGCTGGCTGCTAAACTTACAGCAACATATGGAAAGACTAAATCTGATGAGGTTTATGAAGTAAACGTTGGAGATGAGGTTTATAAAGTTACTCCATATGACTCAAAAGAGCCTGCACAAAAATATTTTATAAATGCTTAAGCAGAGTTGAATTAAAATTCAACTCTCTAAAGTTTAATGGGGCATTAGCTCAGCTGGGAGAGCGCCTGCTTTGCACGCAGGAGGTCAGCGGTTCGATCCCGCTATGCTCCACCAATTATCCCTCCTTAAACTTTCAAATCATTTCAAAACTTCTATAAAGCCGAACTTCCAAACTAAATAATAAAAGAATATATTTTATAAAAACTCAACTACTGCTACTTTATTAAAAGAGTTGTCTAATAGAAATATTAGATTTGAACTTGGTTTTGTCAATGTTAAACCTAATAAGCAAATTGATGATGTTTGTTTAAGATTAAGGCAAGTATAATATTTCAAATAAATAAGAGAGCATAATGGAAACAGACTTATATGAGGAGTTAATATGAAATTAAGAGAAAAAGAAAATAAACTTTTTGAAGAATGGTCAAAAAACAGAAAAAAATTTGCAAAAGATGGAGCTGGAAAAAAATTTGAATCTCAAAAAACAAAATTAATTTTGATTGGTAAAGAAACTAATAAAACAGGTAATAATTTTGACTGGAGAGAATATTTAGATGGGGGAGTTTTTTATAAAAAAACCAATAAACCATTTGCTACATCTTATAATCTTTATAGATGGGCTAAATTTTTATTAGAAAGTCCGTTGGAATGGAAAGAATATAAAAAGATAGAAAAAAATAAAGAAAAAAGGATTGATATTTTTAGTAAAATAGTATTTATGAATGTAAAAAAAGAGAGTGGTGGGAGTATTTCTGATACTAATAAAATCATAAAAACTGGATCAAATGATGAAAAATATTTAGAAAAACAATTAGAATTATACCTTGATAATAATGACTTAAAAATTTTATTTTTATTAGGTAATGGTATTTATACCCCTCGTATAATACATTTATAGAAATAATTTAGAGATTTTCATCCAAAAAGGATTGAAAAATTAACTCTAAATTATTACTATCAAGAATGAAGAAATTAGACTTCAGATCTTTAACTTAATCACAGTCTAACCAAAGAGCTAAAAAGTCTTTTTATACCCCCTGTGACTTCTTTAAGCTTAGTTTGCTTAAGGAGATCACTTAATTTAGCTTGACTGTCTCTTTGGTGATAATCACTGATTAAAAGTTGCAATGATGCTTTTGCATCAATTGCTCATTGATTACGAGGCTGTGATGCCCTTTGGGCAACCAAAGAG
>NZ_FOXB01000059.1 GCF_900115615.1 Hydrogenimonas thermophila
GAAGAAAACTTCAAAAAATATGGAATATCTATATCTTATGGTATGGCAATATATCCTTTAGAGACCGATAATCTAAAAGATTTAATACAGCTTGCAGATCAAAGAATGTATGAGCAAAAAAAAGATATAAAAGAATTATAATTTGTCTTTCTCCCTCCTTTATAAACAAACACTTTTTATATTTCTTAAAAACAGATTTTACAGATTTTAAATAATTTTAGCATAGTTTTGCATTATACAATTCAGTAACCACTTTAAAGGAGCTATATCTATGAAAATAGAAACCATAAAAGGTAAAATGCTTATAATTAGTATTTTACAAATTGCCGTACTAATTTATTTCGTAGGAAAAGGAGTTTCTGAACATTTTGAATTTCAAGAAAAACTTCAAAAAGTTCAAGAACTGGTTATTTTAAGCAAAAATTTGAGTAAACTAGTACATGAAACACAAAAAGAGAGAGGAGCAAGTGCAGGTTTTGTAGGTTCTAAAGGAAAAAAGTTTAAAAATGAACTAATTCAGCAAAAAAGTTTAACAGATAAAAGAATTTCAGAATATAAAACCTTACTATCGACAATTGATTTAAACAGATATCCTAAAATTTTTCGAAATAGAATAGAGCTTTTAAATAACGACTTACAAAAACTTCCTGCAATACGCTCAAAAACTTCAGCATTACAACTAAAGCTAAATGAAGTAGTAGAATTCTATTCAAAACTTAATATCAAAATATTAAACATAATAGGTACTACTTCTAAAATTTCTCCTGAAAAAATTATTACAATTAACCTTGTAGCATATACCTCATTCTTAAAATCGAAAGAGCGTGCAGGAATTGAAAGAGCAGTTTTAAGCGGTACATTTGCTGCAGACAAATTTCAGCCAGGAATGTTTAAAAAGCTAATTACACTAATAGCAGAACAAAATGCTTATATAGATGATTTTCTTACTTTTGCACCTAAACCTATGGCAAATCTATACCTTAAATCTATAAAAGATCCATCATTTGAGCAGGTTGAAAAGATGAGACATATAGCTATTGAAAAGGCTCAAAGTGGTGAATTTTGCATTGATCCTATGTTATGGTTTAATACTATTACAAGAAAAATAAATGTTCTTAAAAAAGTAGATGATGCAATTGCTTTACAAATTGAAAAAAATCTTATTAATATATCAAACCATGCTTTAATAGATATTATTATTGGAATCATTGCAATTGCAATAATGATCATTATTGCTATATTTACAATTAAAAGTGTAGAGATTCAACTTAACTCTGTAAAAAATCTTATCTTAAATATTGTAAAAACAAAAGACTTATCAACTAAAATAAATATAGAAAAAAAAGATGAGTTTAGTTCAATTAAAGAAGCATTTAAAGATTTCCTACAAACTCTTAATAGTTTTATCTACCACACTAAAGAGAGTGCATTTGAAAATAAATTTGTATCTGACAACTTAGAAAAAACTTTTGATAAGGTTATAGACAATATACAATCTGAAGTACATATAGTAGAGGAAGCTGTAGCTGAAACAAATGAATTAAAGGAAATGTTAGTTGAGAGTAATCAAGAAGCTATTGATACAAAAAATAATATACTCAATGCAAACAGTAACCTACAAGAAACTATTTTGCTAATCCAAAATACAATATTACAAATTGAAAATAATGCGGTAATAGAAAATGAAATAGCCAATAGTTTAGAGCAATTAACTAATGATGCCGAACAGGTTAAAGAGGTGTTGGTTGTCATATCAGATATTGCGGATCAGACCAATCTTTTAGCATTAAATGCAGCTATTGAAGCAGCACGAGCTGGTGAACATGGAAGAGGTTTTGCTGTTGTAGCAGATGAAGTCCGTAAACTAGCAGAACGAACACAAAAAAGTCTAGTAGATATAAATGCTACTATTAACATTATTGTGCAGTCTATAGTTGATAGCAGTAATGCTATGAATAAAAATATAGAAAATGTAAACAAATTAACAAGAGACACATCAAAAGTACAAAATATGATAGGAAATGTTTCTAGCAATATGACAAATGCTGTTGGAAGTGTTGAGAATAACACTAAAACAATTTATGAAGCTACAAAAATAATGGAAGCTTTTAGAGAGAAAATGGTTCAAATCAAACATATTTCAGAGACTAGTAAAAAAAATATTTTTAACAGTGAAGAGAGTATTAAACGTATAGGCAAACTTGCAGATGAAGTATTGAACCAAATTAGTCAATTTAAAGTATAAATTGATTGGTTTACAGTTTTTACAGATTTACAATAGATAATAAAATTACGGAGAGTATCAATGAAACATTTTGATGAAATAGTCAAACACTCAAAACCATTGAAGCTTTTGTTTGTTGAAGACAATCAAGATGCAAGAGAGATGACTGCAATGATTTTAGAAGATTTTTTTGATTCTATTACAATTGCGGTTGATGGAGTTGATGCACTTGAAAAATTCAAAAAAAGTACTTTTGACATAGTAATATCTGATGTAAATATGCCAAATATGAATGGTTTGGAACTTTTTAAAAAAATCAGAGAGATTGATCAAAGTGTATCACTTATATTTTTATCTGCACACAATGAAGAAAACTATTTTATAGAGAGTATTCATATAGGCGTAGATAGTTATCTTTTAAAACCTATAGATCTTGAACAATTGTCAAATACATTATATAGAGTCGTACAAAAACATAGATTTTCATTAGAATCTAAAAAAAATCTTCTTTTACTACAAGAGTATCAAGAAGCTGTAAATGAAAGTTCAATTGTTTCAAAAACCGATAAAAAAGGGATCATAACATTTGTTAATGATGCCTTTTGTAAAATCTCTGGATATAGAAGAGAAGAGTTAATAGGAAAAAATCATAACATAATCAGACATCCAGACAACCCAAAATCAATGTTTGAAGATATGTGGAATACAATAAAAAATAAAAAAAGTATTTGGAAAGGAATAGTTAAAAATAGGGCAAAAAATGGAAAAAGTTACTATACAGACAGTTTAATTATGCCTATTTTAGATTTAAATGGAGATATTGTTGAGTATATATCTATTAGAAATGATATTACAGATATTATGAGCCCTGCAAAACAACTTACAGATGCTATTAAAAACTCTAACGATTTAATTCTTATCTATATAAAAATAGAAAAGTTTGACATACTTGAAGAGTTTTATAGCAATGATACATTAGAAATGATTCAAGAAAAGACAAAAAATTATCTTCAAGCTAAATTTTCTTGCTGTAATATTGATAAAGTATATCAACTAGGTAATGGTGAATATGGATTATTACTACATAAAAATGGTTTTACTGACAAAAATAAGTTATTGCAAAAAGTCAAAGTTATTCAAGAGCAGATCAAAGAAGACAAAATTGATTTAATTGATTTTGAGTATGATATATCAGTTTTAATCAGCGTAGTTTATGATGGTAGTCGAATTTTAGAATCTGCAAAACTTGGAATAAAACAGTTGCTAAGAACAGGTGATTACTTTATTGTTGCAAATAACCTCGCAAAAATAAAATATGATGATGCAAAAAAGAATATGGAAATTGTTTCAATGATCAAAAAAGCAATTTCAAACTCTAGAATTGTCTCATATTTCCAACCAATAATCGATAACAAAACTATGAAAATAGCAAAATATGAATCTCTGGTTCGCCTTATAGATGAAAATGACAAAGTCTTGTCTCCATACTTTTTTTTGGAAACATCAAAAAAGACCAACTATTACACCAAAATTACAAATATTGTTTTAGAGTACTCATTTGATGTGCTTAAACATTGTAGAGCAGATATTTCCATAAACTTATCTGCAATAGATATTGAACAAAAAGAGACTAGAGAAAAGATACTACAACTTTTAGAAAATAATAAAAACTATACCTCTCGCATTGTATTTGAGTTATTAGAAGATGAAGATGTAAGAGAGTTTGAAATAATAAAAGAGTTTATTAAAAATGTAAAAGCTTATGGAGTAAAAATAGCTATAGATGATTTTGGAGCAGGATATTCAAATTTTGAAAGATTGCTTGACTATCAACCTGATATTTTAAAAATTGATGGCTCATTAATTAAAAATATTGAAACTAGTGCCTACTCAATTTCAGTTGTCAAAAGTATTGTTACTTTTGCAAAAGAACAAAATATTAAGACAATCGCAGAATTTATTGAGAATGAGTCTATTTATAACATTGTCAAAGAGCTTGGAGTAGACTACTCTCAAGGGTACTATTTTGGTAAACCTGAGCCTTTAATGAATATTATTTCTTAAAGATAGTAAAAGAAGAAAGGATTTTTCTTGTTAAATAATATCTTAATTTTAGAAGATTCAAAAACTTTAAATAGAATCATTAAAGCAAAGCTAAAGGATCTATGCCAAAATATAGATCAAGCATATACTCTAAAAGAAGCTACAAAATTTTTAGAAGAAAAAGAGTATGAACTAATTATTTTAGATCTTCACCTACCAGATGGAGAAGGGCTAGATCTGTTATGTGATATTAAGTCACTTACAGAAACAAAAATTATAGTTTTAACATCATACCAAGATGATGCATTAAGAGAAGAGCTTTTTAAAAATGGAGTGCTTGATTATATTATTAAAGATTCAAACTTTATATATTCAATTTCAGAAATAATAAAAGTTATTGATCACATAACTTCTGAAACAAAAGATAAAATTTTAATAATTGATGATTCTAAGTTTATTTGCAAACAGGTAAAAACTATTTTAGAACCAAGAAACTACATAATTGAAACTGCTCATAGTGCCGAAGATGGTTTAAACAAACTTGATAATGAAAACTTTAATCTTATTATTTTAGATATGGAACTTCCAGATATGCATGGATCTGAAGTTCTTAAAATCATAAGAAATGGAGATAGGTATTTAACTATACCTATTATAGTTTTATCAGGAACAGCCAACTCAAATATTGTAAGAGATTTTCTAAAAAATGGAGCCAATGACTACCTCAAAAAGCCATTTATTTATGAAGAGTTTATTTTAAAAGTTGACTTATGGATTGATTACTATAAAAAAGAGCAAGAGTTAATTGAAACAACAAAGCAACTTAAATTTATGAATGATAATTTAAATGAGCTTGTCAAAAAAGAGGTAGAAGCCAATAGAAAAAAAGATGAACTCATGTCTATTCAATCTCGTCATTCACAAATGGGTGAGATGATAGCAATGATTGCACATCAATGGAGACAACCACTAAATTCACTAAGTGCAGCAGTTACACTAATGGATATGAAAGTAAATAATAATGTATTAAATCCTACTATGACAAAAACTATTTTGTCAAAAATGAATAAGTATATCAAATATATGAGTACTACAATAGATGACTTCAAAGATTTTTTTAAACCTCAAAAAGAGATGAAAAGTAGTAATTTTAAAAAAATATTTTACAAAGCATATAAACTAATTGAAAGCTCTCTAAAAAATAAAAATATAAAAATAGATGTATATATAAACAATATTCAAAATTTCAAAACTTATGAAAATGAACTTGTTCAAGTCATAATTAATTTATTGAAAAATGCGATGGATGCATTTGATGAAAATAATGTTGATGATCCAAAAATTGAAGTAAAAATAGAGAATAATTATATATCAATCAAAGATAATGCAGGAGGAATACCAAAAAATATAATAGATAAAATATTTGATCCATATTTTTCTACAAAATCTAAAAATGGTACTGGGTTGGGTTTATATATGAGTAAAATAATTGTGGAAGATCACTGTAAAGGTAAACTAACAATAGAAAACTCTGATTATGGTGCACAATTTACTATACTCCTACCAATAAGAGAGTAAAATGAAAGAAAATAATAGACAAATTTATGATATAGCTATAATTACTGTACTTGCTTTACTATACTTTTTAGCATCACAAATCAGATTTGAATCAACCATTAAGAATGAAATTATTAGTGCTGTTATTTTTCCTTCAGAGGGTATAGCTTTAGCATTTGCTCTATTTTTTGGAAAAAAAGTTTGGCCAGGAATATTTATTGGTCAATTTATGATTGCTTATGGTAATGGCATTGAAATTATTCCTTCTATTTTTGTATCTTCTATCAACTCAATTGAAGCAATAATAGCAGTTACTCTTTTCAACAAGTTTAATTTAAATAAAAATTTAGAAGAGTTTAGAGATATTATTGGACTACTATTAATTATATTTTTTATATTGCAACCATTCAGTGCCATTATGTCAAACTTATCTCTCTACTATTTTGATGTTATTACAAAAGATGACATGCTTACATCAATTTTTTCCTGGTGGTTTGGAAATGTTATAGGACAATTTTTATATACTCCTTTTTTATTAACACTATTTAATCACTATAAAAACTTAAATATAAAAGATTATTTATTTAACGGTATTATATTTGGTGTATATATTTATTTTTTATTAAATACTTTTAACATTAGCAGTCCACTTTTATTACTGTGTTTAACACTTCCTATATTAATATATGTTGTATATAAAAGAAATATTGCTTATGGTTTTTTTATGAATGTGATAGCTTCGCATATATTATCTTTAAATATTGGTCCATTTATCTATCAATCAGGTTCTATAAATATTATTGATTATAATTTATATATACTAACTACTATAATAGTAGTTTTTAGTGCCGGTATGATTTTTGAAAATCAAAAAAAGCAAGAAGAGTGGCTACAACAAATAATAAAAAGAGAAGTAAGAAAAAATAGAGAACAGCAACTTTTAATGCTACAACAAAATAGACTTGCTCAAATGGGTGAAATAATTAGTATGATAGCCCACCAATGGAGGCAACCTATTAACAATTTAGCACTTCTTCATCAATTAATTGTATCAAAATATAAAAAAAATAGCTTAGACGATAAAATGATTGAATACTTTAAAACTAATGCCAAACAACAAATTAATATGATGTCAAATACCATTGATGACTTTAGAAACTTTTTTAAACCTCAAGAGAATAAAAAAGAGTATTATATAGATGAAGTTATAGAAAATATTTTAAATATTGTACGACAGTTATATTCACGACACAATATTAAAATTTCAAATATACAAAAAACTAAATATAAATGTTTTGGCTACCCAAACTCTCTTGGTCACGCTATTTTAAATATAATAAATAATGCCAAAGATGCTCTTATAGAAAAAAATGTTACAGAGAAAAAAATAACTATTACTGTAGATGAAAAAGATGGAGATATCACAATCACAATTAGTGATAATGCCGGTGGAATTCCTGAAGATATAATAGATAAAGTTTTTGATCCTTATTTCTCTACTAAAAATGAAAAAAATGGAACTGGACTGGGGCTATATATGACAAGAATGATAATAACAGAGCATATGAATTCAAAAATTTTCGTACATAACAGTAGCGAAGGTGCAGTTTTTTCAATAATCCTAAAAGGTGATCTTTGTGAAAAAATTAAATGAACTAACAGTGATGTATGTTGAAGATGATCTTGATGCTCAAGAAAAGATAAAAATGTTGCTAGAAGATGAGATAAAAGAGCTTTATCAAGCATTTAATGGCAAAGAAGCAATAAACCTTTACTATGAAAAGAAACCTGATATTATTTTGACAGATATCAAAATGCCATATTTAGATGGTCTTGAAATGGCAAAAAAAATAAAAGAGCTAGATGCTGATCAGCCTATAATTGTAATATCAGGATTTGATGATAAAGATATTTTACTTAAATCAATTAATATAGGAATAGATCAATTTTTATCTAAACCAATAGACATTGAATTGCTCTTTAATAATATAAATAATTTAATGCAAAAAATTGAAGAAAAAAATAAAATTGTAAATATTTTTGAAAAAGAGAATAAAAATATTTATAGAATGGCATATTATGATCATATAACAGGTGCTTTTAATAGAAGTTTTTTTGATTTAGCATTAGAAGATACAATAATTAGAACAAAACGAAATAGCTATATTACTGCACTTTTTTTTATTGACTTAGATAACTTAAAAATTATAAATGATAATTATGGACATAAAACTGGAGATTTTGTACTGAATAAACTTGTAGAAAATATTAAAAAGGCAATAAGAAAAAAAGATATTTTATGCAGAATAGGCGGTGATGAATTTTCATTAATCATTGAAGATATTAAAGATAGAGAATATATTGAAATGCTTGCAAAAAGAGCTTCTAGTATGACAAATTTTGTTATAAAACATGACAATAATACTTTTACTGTAACTTGCAGCATTGGTATAAGTATTTTCCCATTAGATTGCAGTACGAAAGAGGATTTAATTGATTATGCAGACAAAGCAATGTATGTTGCAAAAAAAAGAGGAAAAGCAAGTTTTGAGTTTTTTAAAAAATCTATAATTGATATAAATGAATAACTATATACCTGTTAAAAAAAGGTAACACTAATGCAAATAGTTAAAATATTTATTTTATTAGTTTTATTTATAAATTTTTTAATTGCAAAAAATTTAAATTTTTTATCACCAAAAGAGACAACTTGGATAAATAACTTTAAAAATGACATAAAAATAGGTGTTACACAAATACCAAACCAAGTTATAAAATCAAAAAATGGGAAACTAAAAGGTTTTAGTATTGATTTATTTAATATTATTGAAAAAAAACTTGATATTAAATTTAAATATGTATACTTCAATTCTTGGAAAGCACTTATTGATGCTGCAAAAAATAATAAAATAGACATAGTATTTTTAGCTCAAAAAACAACATCAAGATTAAAATTTTTATATTTCACTGATACAATACTATCTTTGAAAAACAAACTAATTGTCAATATAGAAAATAAATATAATTCACTAAAAGAGTTAAAAGGACATAAAATTGCTATAACTTCAGGAAGTGCCTTAGAAGAATATTTAAAGTTCCACTACCCAGAAATTTTATTTGTCTCAACAAAAAGCGAATTAGAATCAATTAAGTTTGTCAAACAAAAAATTGTTGATGCAACAGTCATAGAACTTGTTAGAGCAAGCTACTATATAAAAAAACTTAATCTAAATGATTTAATCATTGCTTCGGATATTACTTATGATTACTATTTAAGTATTGCTTGTAATAAAACCTTGCCAGAGCTTAATATAATTTTATCTAAAACATTAAAGCAAATTAAGAAAAACAAACTAGAAGCTCTAAAGTTAAAATGTAGCCCATTCCAACCCTAATATTCATTTAATAAGTCCATACTTGATTCTTGTCATACAAATAAGTGTTAAAGCTTCTGTAAGATCATATGTTGTTTCAACAATTTTTCTACCAATATTTTCAACTTTATTCAAATGTAAAATATTGATAACGAAGCTTCTAAGAATAGATAATGCAAAAGCACCTTTATTGACTTTGCATTTATCTTCATTTAATGCAGTATCTTTGTAAAAGTGCATTGTTTCAACACTCCATTCATAAAGAATTTTTGTTAAAAAAGTTTTTGCATCATTATACTCATTTGATATATAGTAGTGTGTTGTAGTCTCTTGATTGTCAATGGTTTTATCAATACGAATAA
>NZ_FOXB01000060.1 GCF_900115615.1 Hydrogenimonas thermophila
ATTTGAGTGATCCAGAGAAAGATTATAAATATAACATTTTAAGACTGCACGATCAAAAACACCCAACAGCTGTAGCAGAACATAATAGCTCTTTAAGCGCAAAAGGTTGGAACTATAAAGCAGAAGGTTTGGAAGCAACAGCCAATAGCGGAACACCTATACTTTGTGCATCTTGTCATAAGAGTAATGCTCTGCCAGGAACTGGAGTTGATGATATAAAACCATTAACCCAAGCACTGCACTCTAAACACACAGATGTTACAGACCCAGATACAGGACTTACACTAAATAACAGTACAAACAGAAATGCTTGCTACACTTGCCACCCAGGTGCAACAACTCAATGTTTAAGAGGTGCAATGGGAAATGCTAAAAACCCTGATGGTACAAGTAAAATGCAGTGCCAAAGCTGTCACGGTGTAATGAGTGCAGTAGGAAGCAGTAGTCGTGAAGGTTGGTTTGATGAACCAAATTGCCAAAGCTGTCACCAAAATGGAGAGCGTTACACAGAAGCAGTAACAGATATGCTAACAGGTACTCTTAGAGCATCACTAGATAACCGCTTTGCAACAAATCCAGATACACCAATGACAGGAAAGAGTCTATACAGATACAGCACAGGTCACGGCAATATGCAGTGTTCAGCTTGTCACGGTTCAACACACGCAATCTACCCAAGTGCTAAAGCAGAAGATAATATTCAAAGCATTCAAGCACAAGGACACGCAGGAACTATAGGAGAGTGTACAGCTTGTCACACAACAGTACCATTTACAAGCAATAAAGGACCACACGGAATGCATACAGTTGGACAAGCTTGGGTTGATGGACATGGTGATATTGCAGAAGATGGTGGTGCTTCAAGTTGTACTGCCTGCCACGGTAGTGACTATAAAGGTGCACCTTTATCTAAAACTATGAGTGCAAGAACATTTACTACGGAGTGGGGAACTAAGACATTTGCTGCTGGGCATATGGTTAGTTGTTTTGATTGTCATAAGTCTGACTAAGATTTATCGTAAAAAAATTATACCCATTTAAATGGTTGTAGTTTAGAAAAAAGTTATGTTTATCAACTATTTTTTTTACTATATTCAGTCCAAGACCATATCCATGTTTATTATTACTATCTCTTGTAAAAGGTTGTATGTAATATTCTAAATCTTTGTCAAGTTTCTCTCCAAAACTAATGACAGTAATTTGTTCAGGTTTTGCTTCAATTACAATAGGAGTTTTTACACTATATTTTAATCCATTCTCTACCAAATTTTTTAGCGCAACAGATAAATAGTGAAGATCCGCATCTATTTCAAAATCATCTATAACTATCTCTAAGTCATCTTCATTAATAAATAGTTTAGATAAAGCTTCTGCAATTAGAGTTGATGCTTTAAACTTTGTTCTATTTAAGTTCTCTTCATCCAGTAGTTTTATTTGCAATATATCACTTGTTAAACTATCCAACTCTTCCAATACCTTTTTTAAAACCTCTTTGTTTTTACTATTTTCAAGCTTCTCTATGGCAAATTTTCCTTTTGCTATAGGAGTTTTTAATTCATGTCCAACATCCCGTAGAAGTTCCTCTTTTGATTGTATTGTTTTTTGAAGTTTTTCAGCCATTTTGTTAAAACTTTCAGCAACTTCCCCTATCTCATCACCAGTTTTTACATCTGTACGTACCGATAAATCACCACTTGAAAATAGTTTCATAGTTTGGCTTATATTTTTTAATGGCATAATCATTTTTAATACTAAGAGATAGATAATTATAAGAAGAGAAATATCTAAAATTAATAGTAAATATGTAATTTTAAGATCATTAATATAATCTTCTTGAGACTTATCATATACTATAAGTTCATTATCTAAATATTTTATATACAAGTAATATTTAGAGTTGGTTTTAATGACTTTTATCTCTCCATATGTTAAACTTTTTCTAAAAACAGTGCTGCTTTTATGTAAAAAAGAGCTTTTATCAACTTTTTGTAAACCAAGTTCAGAAAGTTTTTTCTGAAGCTTTATATTTTCTCCCTTTGCAAAGATTGATAAAATTACTTTTGCATCGGTAATATAATTATTGATTTGAATTACTTCATTTTTTTTCAAATTCGATTTTTCTACCCAAAATGCAATAAATATCATAAGAAAAAGACTTGAAAGAAATAGAAGAGTAATTTTTTTAAATATAGACATTTTTATTTTCCAATAAATTTATAACCAATACCCCAAATAGATTTTATATATTTAGGATTTTTAGGATCATCTCCAATTTTATGTCTAATATTGCTTATGTGCATATCAACTGTTCTATTTTTTGTATCAATTGGCAAAGAGGAAGCATTGATAATCTGTTCTCTTGAGACAACTCTATTTTGATTTTTCAAAAGATGAAAAAATATTTCAAATTCAACCTTTGTTAAATCTATTGGGTAATTATCTAAAAGCACCTCTCTATTTGTTGTATCTATTATAAAATCAGAAATTTTTGTCTTGTTACTTTTATTTAAACGTCTTAATACTGCCTCTATTCTAAGTACAAGCTCTCTAGGCTCATATGGTTTAGCCAAATAGTCATCAACACCTAATTCAAAACCATATATTTTATTGCCAATATCTCCTCTAGCAGAAGATATTATTATTGGAATATCAGAATGCTCTTTTATTGTTTTACATACATCAAATCCATCCATGCCCGGCAACATAAGATCTAAAATAATTACATCAAAATTATTTGGAGCTTTTAAAAATTGGTTAATAGCCTCTTTTGGATCTGTAAAAGATTCTATTTTATATCCAAAACTTTCTAAATAGTCACAAATCAACTCTTGCATCTGCTTATCATCTTCAATCAAAAGGATGCTGTTATTCAACTTCCCACTCCTCTATATAGTCAATAAAAAGTACTCTTTGTTTTGGAGTCAATACTTTATGAAGTTCAGAAAACAACTCAACTTCAATATCTATTGACTCTTTTTTTAGCTCCACTAAAATAGATATTAATTTTTCTTTATTAAAATTGTCTTGCAAAAAAAGCTTTTTTATACGACTCTCTACTATCTCTTTCTTTTGGTGTAAAAGTTTTAATCTCTGATTATTTCTTGAAAGAATGTTAAGTATCTTCTCTTTTTGTACTCTAGTTAAATTAAGATAACTTAAATCGTGTGGCATATGAAACTCAAATAAATCTTCTTCATCATTATGATCTGCTAAAAGTATATTAAAAGATAAAAAGAGTATTAAAAAAAACTTCATTGCTATACTCCACTATTTGGTATCTTTATACTACTGTCTTCAATTAATCCTTGCTCAATATCTTTATGACAAGCTTTACAGTTTGCTTTTGACTTGATTGAACTTGATATAAATATATCTCTATCCAAATTTTTATGTTTTCCAATCCAGTAAGGTGTTTTTGTTATAGCTATTATATCTTTCTTACCTTTTAAAGATTCAGTTATATAAAATGCAGCCTCTTTGGTAGAGTTACCAGCACTATTTGCTAATAAAAATTTTTCAATTGAAATTCTATCTTCCTTTTCGAGTGAAGCATCATCTCCAAAATGATCTTGAAGTGTTGCCATTAGTTTTTTCCAAGAATTAGTAGGTAAAAGAAAAGGTGGATATAGGGTATGGCAAGCAGAACACTCATCTACAAATAGAGAGTGCTCATTTTCATAGTTTACAGGTACAAACCTACTACTTGTTAACCCTGAATCAAACGTAGTTGCATATAATGGTATAAGTATTGCAAATAGTAACATTATCACTGCAAAAAGCTTTTGAAAAAAGTTTAGTGAAGCAGGATCGGCTTCAATATTTTTATAACCGGTAATCATTGAACTTAGTGTATTTATTTTGCTATGAAGAAGTCTATCTACTATTACACCTATAATATGCATACCTACAAGTAGCAATAAAAAATTTGCAAAAAATTCATGTATTTCTTCAAATAGTTCCATCTCTTTAAAAAATGAACTATTTAAAAAAGATAGTACTCCTCTTCCTTCTTGAATGCCATAAGTCAAAATTCCAGTTAATGTGGCAAACAAAACAGTAACTATAATTCCCAGCATCACAAAGGATGCTGCAGGATTATGACCAGTATATATTTTTTTAGTATTTGAAAAATTCAAAATAAACTCTATAATCTCTTTTATTGATAGTGGCCATTCAGCAAATTTTGAGTATTTAGGTCCTATAAATCCCCAAAATATTCTAAAAATAATAAGAATTCCTACTCCATACCCAAATGCTGCATGTATATTTAAAAAACTCTCCGTTTCAGATGTTAAAAACATCAACACAATATAAACAACAAGCATCCAGTGAAAAATGCGTGTCGGAAGTGTCCATACATAAGTTTGCATTATTAATCCTTTCAATCATCCCAACGTCCATAGTTTGGTATATATATCTCTTTTTCACTATAACTTCCACTTTGAGCATTAGTATGGCAAGCATTACAATTAGCTAAACTTTTTACAGCTTTTTGTTTAATAAAACGTTTTGGAATCTCTCTATGCTCTTTCTTAAAATATGGTGTTTCACTGATACGAAGTGGCGATGTATTAGGATAGATGCGTTTTCCCATTTTCCCAATATCACCGTAAACAGCTTTATTATCAGAAGCATTTTCAAGAAGATACTCAAGTATCTGTTGAAATTCCTCTTTTTCAAGTGTAGCATCTGTACCAAAATGGTCTTCAAGAGTAAGCATCATCTTCTTCCATGAACGCTTTGGAAGAAACTCTGGTTGATATGCCATATGGCAAGCACCACACTCATTTTTATATAACTTTGTATTACCTGACACTAGATAACTTTTTTTATGATAAACCTCTTTTCTTTCATGTTCATTATCTTCATCTGCAAATATTACAACACTTCCAACTGCAAGCATTGCTACAGCAGCAAATAGAAAAAACTTTTTCATAATACACCTCCTCACTATTTTGATAGAATAAATGTTAAAACATCGCCTTTTTCAATGGCAGTGCCTTCTCTTTTATAAACATCTTTGAAATTACGCCTCAGCCACTTTTTAACTTTTTTTACATCTTTAAGTCTTTTAGAATTAACTTTTGGTGAAAGTGGCTCTAGTTTTTTTCCTGTAAAGATATTTTCACCATTTTTTGTCAAATCATTAGTATGACAACTTGCACAAGATATTTTTTTCCCTCTTTTTCCAATATGTTGAGAGAAAAATATATCTTCACCACGTTTTGCATCAAATCCTTTAAATGAAGGATTCTCAATTTTTGCTTGAACTTTAAGACTTTGCATATAGTCATCAATTGGTGCAGCTATTACAAATGTAAAAGCGGAACCTAGCAGTAAAATGTATCTTTTCACTATACACCTCCTTCTAATTTGTTGTAATTAAAATTTTTACAGAAGAAGGTAAATTTATGTTTTGAGTTTTCTTGACTATTTCTTGACAATTTATTAACTCAATAATATTAATTAAATTAAAGATAAAAAAGAACTAAATAACTAGACAATAATGTAAAAATTTTTATTCCATATATAAGTAAGTGATTAAATCAAATATATTAACTACATTCCATAAATCAATAATAGACTTGATATATGTAAGTATTACAATGTCTAAATGTAATTTATTTACATTTAATATGTAATTTATTACAATTATATTTGTAATTATTACACGAAAGGATTGAAAATTATTTTCAGAGAACCTGTTATAAAAGATTCCATACAGATGCATAAATTAGTAATCAAGTGTGAAAGCCTTGACCTAAACTCTCAATATAGCTATATGCTTATCTGTACACATTTTAAAAAAACAAGTATTGTTTGTGAATCTAAAGGAAAAGTAATAGGATTTATATCTGCATATATTTTGCCAGATAGACAAAATACTATTTTTATATGGCAAGTTGCTGTTGATAGTTCATATCGTGGCAATGGGATTGCATTAAAAATGCTAAGTAGTATCTTATCAAGAAAAGAACTATCCGATATAAAATATATTCATGCAACAATTTCTCCATCCAATATTGCATCAAGAAACTTATTTAAAAAATTAGCACTATATTTAAATACTTCTATAAGAGTCAACAAGTTCTTAAAAAAAGAATTATTTATAAATGAATCTCATGAAGAAGAGGAACTATACCAAATAGGTCCAATAAACTTATAAAGGAATAAAATGAGAATATTTGAAAACTATGAATCTGAGGTACGTGGTTACATTCGTTCATTTCCAACTATTTTTGAAAAAGCAAAAAATTCAATACTTGTAGATGAGCAAGGAGTTGAATATATAGATTTTTTTGCTGGAGCTGGAACATTAAACTATGGTCACAATAACGAACATATAACAAATGCTTTACTAGAGTATTTGAAAAAAGATGGTGTCGTACATGGATTAGACATGGCCACAACTGCAAAAAAAGAGTTTATCCACTCTTTTCAAGAGAATATTTTAAAACCTAGAAATTTAGAATATAAATTACAATTTACAGGTCCAACAGGGACAAATGCAGTTGAAACAGCACTTAAATTAGCAAGATTAGTAAAAGGTCGTAGCAATATTATATCATTTACTAACGGCTATCATGGACTTACTCAAGGATCTTTATCTATTACCGGAAATAATGAATATAGAGATGAAAGCTATATAAGTAGATGTAATGCTGCTTTTATGCCCTATGATGGTTATTTTGAAAATATTGACACAATAGAATATCTAAGAAAATTTCTTGCTGATGGCAGTAGTGGAGTAGATACTCCTGCTGCTATTATTGTTGAAACTGTCCAAGGAGAAGGTGGAATTAATGTTGCATCAAAAGAGTGGTTACAAAGACTAGAAGCTATTTGTAGAGAATTTGATATTTTACTTATTATTGATGATATTCAAGTAGGTAATGGAAGAACAGGAGAGTTTTTTAGCTTTGAATTTGCTGGTATTAATCCAGATATAGTCACTCTTTCAAAATCTATAGGTGGTGGTTTACCGATGGCAATGCTTCTTTTTAAACCTGAACTTGATCAATGGAAACCTGGTGAACATACTGGAACATTCCGTGGTAACAATCTTGCTTTTGTAGCTGCTAAAACTGCTATAGAAAATTATTGGACAAACGACGATCTATCAAAAGCTGTTTTTTATAAAGAAAAAATTTTAAAAAAGCATCTTGAATCTATAGTACAAAAGTATAAGCAATATAATATAAGTATTCGAGGTAGAGGACTTGTTTATGGTTTTGAAGTATTAAATGATTCATCAGTAGCTTCTGAAATATCTGCAAAATGTTTTAATAATGGCTTAATAGTTGAAACAGCAGGTTCAGAAGGACAGGTTATAAAGTTTCTACCACCTTTGATCATAGATGAAAAAACTTTAAAAAATGGTTTGGAAATATTTGAAAAATCTGTAGAAGAAGTTTTTTTAGAAAAAGAAAAACATTTAAAAATGGAGTTTTAAAATGATTATAAGAAATATAAAAGATATCATAGGAACAGATAAAGAGGTACATGCAAAAGATGGTCAATGGAGTAGTCGTAGAATGTTACTTCGTAATGATAATATGGGTTTTTCATTTCATGAAACAATAGTTTATGCACGAAGTAAAACTCATATACACTATAAAAACCATTTAGAAGCAGTATATTGTGTTTCAGGCAATGGCTTAATTGAAGATTTAAAAAGTGGTAAAGTATATGAAATTTATGATGGAATTATGTATGCACTAGACAAACATGATGAACATATCTTACATGGTGGAACAGAAGATATGCGCCTTATTTGTGTCTTTAACCCTCCTCTAGTTGGCACAGAAAACCATGATAAACATGGAGTTTATCCTATCATAAATGAGTAATAATGAAAAAAGGTTTATTTATTAAAAAAAATCGACCAGTATTTTTTTATTTTTATTTATTTCTATTGATTACAACTGGCTTATTATATATATTCTCTTCAAATTATTTTGAAAGAGAATCACCTGTTGTAACTATAGAAAATAATAATTTTTGGAATTTAAAAAAACCTATAGAATTTACTATTAGTGATAATAGCGGTATAAAGGAGTACAAAATTATTTTAGAAACAGAAAATTTCAAAAAAGAAATCGTACATGAGAAATTATTTGAACGCAAAAAAAGTTTAAAAGTAGTTGTAAAATCACCTCATATTTTAAGAAGTAAAATTTATAAATTAAATAATAAATATATTAATTTAATTGTAAAAATTAGAGATATAAGCAAGTGGAAAATTTATGGAAATCAAACAGTAAAAACTTTTACACTTAAAGTCGATACAAAAAAACCATATATTAATATTATTGAACATTCATATAAAATATCACGAGGAGGTTCTGCATTAGTTATTTTTCAGGCATCTGATGAAAATTTTCAATCTATATATATTCAAATTAATAATGGAAAAAAATTTAAGGTAGAACATTTTATAGACAACTATTATATATCACTAATTGCTTGGCCTATATCTGAAAAATACTTCAAAGCTACAATAGTTGCAAAAGATAAAGCAGGCAATATATCTAAAGTTTATATACCATTATATTTAAATAATAAATTTTACAAAACATCAAATATTAATTTAAGTGATAAATTTTTGCAAAATAAAATTCCTAAAATAGCTAATAAACTAGAAAAAACTGACAAATGTACGAATACTATAAATTGTTTTAAATATATTAATGAAGAATTGAGACATATAAATGAAAAACTCATACAAAATACAGCATCATTTAAAAGTTATAAATTTAACTTTAAACCATTAAATCCATTAAAAAATGCAGCTGTTCTTGCAAGTTTTGGTGGACATCGAAAATTTTTTTATAAAGGAAAACTTATATCTGAATCTTATCATTTAGGTTTAGATCTAGCTAGTTATGCCATGTCAAAAATATATTTAACAAATAATGGAAAGGTCGTATTTGCAAAAGATAATGGTATATATGGCAATACATTAATTATTGCTCATGGACTAGGATTATATTCATTATATGCTCACTGTTCTAGTTTTAATGTTTCTCTTTATGACAAATTATACCCTCGTATAATACATTTATAGAAATAATTTAGAGATTTTCATCCAAAAAGGATTGAAAAATTAACTCTAAATTATTACTATCAAGAATGAAGAAATTAGACTTCAGATCTTTAACTTAATCACAGTCTAACCAAAGAGCTAAAAAGTCTTTTTATACCCCCTGTGACTTCTTTAAGCTTAGTTTGCTTAAGGAGATCACTTAATTTAGCTTGACTGTCTCTTTGGTGATAATCACTGATTAAAAGTTGCAATGATGCTTTTGCATCAATTGCTCATTGATTACGAGGCTGTGATGCCCTTTGGGCAACCAAAGAGAGATACGAGAGGAGCTTATA
>NZ_FOXB01000061.1 GCF_900115615.1 Hydrogenimonas thermophila
CTTGCCTTACAAGTGGTAATATTATCTTTATAATCTCCACTATGACGGATATTGTCTCTTACATATTCAAAACACTTTTTTGCTATTTCAATATCTATTTTACAATTAGTGACTAAAGTTTTAGCTAATTTTTGTATTTCTTCATTTGAGTAATCTATGATACTTGTTTCTTCTAAAAATTTTGTCATTGAATTAAAACTTCCTTTTTAGATAACTATTTATTCAACACAAAAATTATACTTCAAAAAATTATAAATTACAAATATTAAAACTAATATGTTGTTTTATGATTCAAATAAAAGAAAGTATTGTTTTAATTCATATTAATATGTAATTTTGTGATAAAAATACATCTACTCTAAAGATCCAAAATTTCAAAAAAAGAAAAAACTTTTAAGGACTATTCAAGAGCTTTTAGGGCATATAATTAGAGATTAAAATCAACAAACTAAAGGATCGTTTATGTTATTACGATACAAAGATTGGTTTCCAAAATTTGGTAACGATACTTGGGTAGCTCCGGATGCAACTGTAATTGGAAATGTTGAAACCGGAAGCGATTGCTCCATCTGGTTTGGTTGTGTAGTACGTGGTGATGTGCATAAAATTCGCATAGGTGATCGTACAAATATACAAGATCTTACAATGATTCATGTTACTCACTACAAAAATCCTGATATGAGTGATGGGCATCCTACAATCATAGGAAATGATGTAACTGTAGGGCATCGTGTTATGTTGCACGGGTGCACTATTGAAGATGCGTGTCTAATTGGAATGAATTGTACTATTTTAGATGGTGCAGTCATAGGTAAAGAGTCAATTGTAGGTGCAGGGGCACTGGTTACAGGTGGTAAAAAGTTTCCACCAAGAAGCCTTATTATTGGATCGCCAGCAAAAGTGGTACGACAATTGACAGATGAAGAGGTAGAAGAGCTATACGCTTCAGCTCGAAGATATGTTGAATTTAAAAATGACTATATCAACTTCCTTTCATGAGCCTTTTTGAAGCAGCAGATGCAATAGGTCTTATGACCTTTTCCATCAGTGGTTTTTTAATGGGTGTACGCAAAGGGTTAGATATTCTTGGCATTGTCATCGCCGCCTTTTTAACGGCACTTGGAGGAGGTGTAATTCGTGATGTAATTGTTGGACATACACCTATAGCATTTACCCAAAGCACTGTTCTACTTTTTGTGGTTGCAGGCATTATACTGGCTTTAATCCTTAAACTCCATACAAAAAAACAGCCTGAAAGATTCTCTATTTTCATTTTAATGGATAGTATTGGACTTGTTGCATTTGCTATTACAGGAGCACTTGTAGGGATAGAAGCAGAGTTCAACCTGTTTGGCGTAATGCTGTTGGCTTTCATTACAGCGGTTGGTGGTGGTATGTTGAGAGATATGATGGTAAATGAGGTACCCATAGTTCTTACAAGCGATTTTTATGGAACTGTTGCACTGTTAATAGCACTGCTTATCTACATATGCGATATATTGGATTGCCTTGGATCTTTTACACTTATAACCATCGCTGCTTCAACTCTATCTTTACGTCTTGTTGCATACTACCAAAAATGGCAACTACCAAAAATTGGAGGAGATTTATGAAGCTATCAACTGAAACTTTAACTATTGTTGCCATATTTCTAGGCATAGTGGCAGGGGTTTATCTGCCAGAATTGATGCTCTCACTAAAATGGATCGGAGATCTGTTTTTGATGCTTCTTAAAATGCTGATTGTTCCACTTGTTTTTGCTTCAGTATTTGTTGCAATAGTTTCGCTTGGAAGTGGTGAAGCTCTTAAAAATCTTGGTTTAAAAGCGTTTGGCTACTATTTTCTTACAACTGCATTGGCTGTAACTACAGGGCTTGTTGTAGTAAATATAGTTGAACCTGGCTCCGCACACCAGATGGCTGTAACAGCAGAAGTAACAAAGCCTGCAGAGCATACATTTTCATCTCTTCTACTCTCATTTGTACCAAGCAATATCTTTGCATCACTTAGTGAAGGAAAGATTGTTCAAGTTCTACTCTTTGTCATCTTCTTTGCCATTGCTACGCTCCATCTTGAGAATACCAAAAGAGACTCTTTAAAAAACTTTTTTGATGCTGTTAATGATGCAATGGGCAAAATAGCAGAGTGGATCATCAAATTGACTCCACTTGGTGTTTTTTCTCTCATTGGCTATGTAATTGCAAAAGAAGGAGTAGAAACATTATGGGAGCTTAAAAGCTATGTTGCTGCCGTACTTGTTGCTCTTTTTATTCACGCAATTATTGTACTGCCTGCTGTTGCAAGTTTTATAGGTCGTTTTAACCCTCTTGGATATTTTAAAAGCGTAAGAGAAGCTGTTTTGGTTGCATTTTCAACAGCTTCAAGCTCTGCAACTCTGCCTGTCTCAATAGAGGTTGCATCAACTCGCGGAGGAGTTAAAAAAGAGAGTGCAGGTTTCATTTTACCGCTTGGTGCTACTGTTAATATGGATGGCACAGCACTTTATGAAGCAATAGCAGTTATGTTTATTGCCAATAGTTATGGCGTAGAGCTTGGGTTTTCACAGCAGATAGTCATCTTTTTAACAGCAACTTTTGCTTCCATTGGTGCTGCAGGAATTCCTGGTGCAGGTCTTGTAATGATGACTATGATACTTAGTGCAGTAGGTTTACCACTTGAAGCAATAGGACTGATTGCAGCAGTTGATAGAATTCTAGATATGTTTAGAACAGCTATCAATGTATGGGGCGATCTGCTTGCAGCCAAAGTTTTAAACAGATTTGTTTATTAATCAATATTTTTTTGATAAATTTCTGGCATAATAAACTTATTAAAATCATATAAAGGAGCAGCAAAATGTTGTTTTCCACAATACACAACCAGTCAAAAGCAAGTGAGCTTATAGAACGTGCAAAAGAGATAATAGAAAATACAAAAGAGCGTATAAGAGAAGCTAAAGAGAAACTCTTGGAGGAAGCATCAAAAAATGACTCTATAAAAGAGCAATTAAATAAAAAAGGTTTGAACAAGTTTCAAAAACTTGCCCAAAAACTTAAAAATGAACCTTCTATAGAAGTTGCTCCTGTAAATATGACTCTTTTCATCGAACAGATTGAACCTTTAATTAAAAAGAGTGAAACAGAGCCTCCTCAAATAGTAGAGCTGAAACAAAAAAAAGGTAGTGCACTATTTACAGCTTTTTTTGCTACATTAATAACTATAGTTTCTGCTATTTTAATTGGTGCATTTGCAACTGGTGTATCTGTTACACCAGAAACTTTCACAGATATGAAAGTTTTAGAAGATATACTTGCTTGGATTGGCGGCGGTGCATTTAATCCTGAGATAGCAAATCCTGTATGGGGAGCAATAGGTTTAATAGCTGTAGCAATAGCTATAGGAGCTTTAACGTGGTCTATGACACTATCTAAGACATCTAAACAGAATTTGGAACTTAGCGAATCTATGTTAATGGATGCTGAATCTTTTGACAGTGAAATGAATGAAATCATTAAAACAATGCAAAATCTTACTCAAGCTCTTCAAGATTATAGAAAAAATATAGAGATTTGTGATGCATATATAAATGAATACAATGCAACTATTCATCGTATTTTGCTTACAGAAGGAGATGACTTTGAAGTTTATAAACCTTCATCAAAAGCTCATATAGAACGTGCATCTGTTACTGTTTCAGCAATAATTCCTCATTTGAATATTGCTATTATGACAACAGAAAACAAAACTGCTGATCAACTTCTACAAGCTATTGATGATACTAAAAAGCTTGTGCAAGACCTGATTGAAGAGAAACCAATCTCTACAATGTAGAGATTGGCAAGCTAGTTTTTAATTTCAGCTTTTAAAATTTTGATTGTTTTAACTGGTCTGTCTCTTCTGCCAGTAGGAGTTTTTGAAATATTATATACTGTATCCATTCCCTCTTTAACTACTCCAAAAATTGTATAATTACCATTCAACCAAGGAGCAGGAGCAACAGTAATAAAAAATTGGCTTCTATTTGTATTAGGACCTGAGTTTGCCATTGCAACTATACCTGGACGATCAAAAACTACATTTGGTGCAAACTCATCTTTAAAAGGTTTATGCCAAATTGAGTCACCGCCACGCCCTGTACCGGTAGGATCACCAGTTTGTATCATAAAGCCTCGAATAACCCTGTGAAAAGGAACTCCATCATAATACCCATCTTTTACATGTTGCAAAAAGTTTTGACTAGCAAGTGGTGCCCACTCTGGTTTTATTTCAAGCACAATATCACCCTTAGTTGTCTTTAGAACAACAGTCGAGCTTTTAATTGCTTGATCTTTTAATGCAGATTCTTGAGCAAATAGCGGAATTATGGAGATTAAAAGAGAAAGAAGAAAATGTTTCATTAAAATACCTTTCAATAAACTTGTATTAAAGGTATTTTATCTAAAAAAGTATTAAAGCCCCAAAGGGAGTGGGGGCTCTTTTTATTTGCGGCGAAGCTCTTTAATACGAGCAGCTTTACCTCTAAGGTTACGAAGATAGTAAAGTTTTGATCGGCGTACACGACCTCGGCGAACAACTTCAATACCTTCAATACTGTCAGAATAGAGTGGAAAAATACGCTCTACACCAACATTGTTAGCACCAATTTTTCTTACAGTGAAAGTTTTACCTGTACCTTCACCACGAATAGAGATACATACGCCTTCAAAATTCTGAATACGTGTTTTATCACCCTCTTTAATGTTAACTGCTACACGAACAGTATCACCGGCTCTGAATTCCGGTACATTTTTGCTAGCTACCTGAGCTTGTTCAAAAGACTCAATATATCGATTTTTCATCACTTTCCCTTTGGGTAAATTTCAAATATCGTTCTGGACGAAAATATTTTGTTTTAGATAACGCCATCATTTTTTTAAGGGCGTTAATTTTACTATGATTTCCCTTTAATAGTTCTGAAGGGATGCTTAAATTATGAAAAGTTTTAGGGCGTGTGAACGACGGTGCCTCAAGAAGCAGTGATTCGAAACTCTCTGCTTCTAAAGAATCGGCATTCCCCAATACACCTGGTACAATACGACTGATGGCATCTGTCATTACAAGCGAAGGAAGCTCTCCACCTGTAAGTATATAATCACCTATACTAAAGCACTCATCTGCAAAAATTTCGATGACCCTTTCATCAATTCCCTCATATCGCCCGCTTACAAATGCAATATGACTCTTCTGCTTTGCCAAGCGCTTGGCATCAGATTGACGAAAAGGCTTTCCTACCGGTGTTGTAAAAATTATGTGCACATCTGGTGACTCATTTTTAAGAGATGCAAGTGCATCGTAAATTGGCTGTGCCATCATCACCATTCCTGCGCCACCACCGGCTATTGTGTCATCTACTTTTTTGTGCTTGTCTTTAGTAAAATCTCTTGGGTTAAGATAATCAAACGTCAGCAAACCCTTTTCAGCAGCTCTTTTTAAAATAGAGTCTTCAAAGTAGCCTTCTAAAAGCTGTTTAAAAAGCGTTACAAATGTAAAACGCATCAACTAGCTTCCAATATTACTTTTGCTCCTGTTGTAAAAACTTTTCCTTCTTGCAAGTCAACGCGATCTATATATCGCTCAACATAAGGAACCAAAAAGCTTTTTGCAAAACCATCTTCAACAAGAGCAGGGTCAGTTTTGACTAATAGATAGTCTGTTCCTGCTAGACGCTCAATTTCTTCTACTTTTCCAAGAAGATTTCCATTATCATCAACTTCCAGCCCAATGATCTGATACCAGAAGTATTCGCCTTCATTTAACTTACACGCTTCCTCTGTTGCCTCTTTTGTGGTATATAGATAAGCGTTAGTTAAACGTTTGGCATCATCAATGTTATCGATACCTTCAAATCGAATAGTACCACGTTCAGCATTGAAAGAACTGACTGTCAGATCTCCTCTGTCGCTCATAAAGGTAGCACCCTTTTTGAACTGTTCAGGGAAATCACTTAAAAGATTAAGCCTTAAATCACCGCGAAGTCCGACTGTTTTGCCTATACGGGCAATCGGAAGCTTTTCAGGAATCAATCCCGATACTCCTCTGCTGTGCGGACGTTTACACGATAGCTAATGCCATCTTTAGCCTTACATCCGCTTATAAGAGTTTTAAGCGCGTTGATCATACGCCCATCTTTACCGATCAGTTTTCCTGCATCCTCTTTGTGCGCATAAATGACTATCTCATCGAACTTTTCTCCAAGATTATGACGTTCGACAACAACATCTTCAGGATGTGATACGATAAGTTTTGCAAGATCACGCACAAAGTTCTCAATCATTGTCTTACTTTCCAGCTAATTTTTTAACACGCTCACTTGGCTGTGCACCAACACTCAACCAGTAGTTGTAGCGCTCTTCATCAATTTTTACAGTAGCAGGCTCAGTCATAGGGTTATAATAACCGATTGACTCTATCCAACCACTGTCACGACGCTTTCTGCTATCTGTAACTACGATTCTGTAAAAAGGTCTTTTTTTACGTCCCATACGTGTTAGTCTGATTACTGTCATTCTCTCTCCTTAAATTATTTTATTTATTTCAATATGAGGCATTGACCTAAGCGATTGACGGGATCGTTTAGGTCAATGCCCCCAATAAAGTTTTACTTAACGGGGGAAACCTCCACCTTGCATTTGACTCATCAAGTTTTGCAAGTCTTGCATTCCTTTTTTTCCTGAAAACTTCTTAGCCATTTTAGCCGCATTTTTAAACTGTTTTAGTATTTTGTTTACTTCCATTTGGCTCAAACCTGCACCTTGTGCAATTCTGCGTTTTCTGCTGTTGTTCAGTAAGTCAGGATTTTCACGCTCTTTAGGTGTCATAGAGCTAATAAGCGCTTTAATTTTCTTGATTTCTGAAGAGTTTTCCAAATCAATATCTTTAAGAGCTCCAGCCATCTTGTTAAGACCTGGGATCATTCCTATCAATGACTTTAAAGAACCAAGTTTTTTCATCTGCTCAAGCTGTTCTAAAAAGTCGTTGAAATTAAACTGACCCTTCTTGATTTTTCTAGCTACTTTTTTAGCCTCTTTTTCATCTATAACAGCAGATGCTTTTTCAGCCAGAGACTCTATATCACCGGCTCCCATTAAGCGTCCGACAATACGATCTGGAATAAATACTTCAAGATCAGGCATCTTTTCACCTGATCCTATAAAACGAAGCGGTACTCCAATCTGTTTGGCTATACCTAAAGCAACTCCACCCTTGCTGTCACCATCATATTTGCTTAAAATAACACCTGTTAAACTTAACTCTTTATTAAAAGTTGCAGCACTTCTTACAGCATCTTGTCCTGTCAATGAGTCAGCTACGTAAAAGATTTCATCCGGTTGCAAAACCTCTTTTACGCGCTTTATTTCATCCATCAATTCATTGTCAATTGCCAAACGTCCGGCAGTATCGACAATTAAAACATCATAATTTCCATCTTTTGCTTTTGCAAGTGCTTGTTTTGCAACTTCAATTGGGTCTTTTATAGACTCATCTGCAAATACATCAACTTCAATCTGGTTAGCAATTTGACGCAACTGTTCAACAGCAGCCAAACGCTGAAGGTCTGCTGCCGCAAGAAGAACTCTTTTTTTTCTAAGCTTCAAATAATAGGCAAGTTTACCAGATGTAGTTGTTTTACCAGAACCCTGTAAACCAGCCATCATTACAACAGTTGGTGGAGTTGAACTGTAAACAAACCCCTGCTTTCCAGGAGCTGTAAGAATCTGGGTTAACTCGTTTTTGAGTGCACTAAGAAAGTTCTCTTTGCCGATGCCTTTAAGTTTTGTCTCTCTTTCAACTACACTAAGCAGCTCTTTTACTACTTTGTGATGAACATCAGCTTTAAGTAACGACTTTTTCAGCTCATCAAGCGCCCGCTTTAAGGCTTTTTCATCATCTTTAAAGCGTATTTTATTGATAGCATTCTGAAAACTGTTACTTAATGACTCAAACATATTATTCCTCTCAATTAAATGCACTCGTAATCGTTAAAAAACTACTCTACTAAAAGTGCGGAATTCTACCTTATAAAGACTTTAATTTTAATTAAATATAAGAAAAGAAGATATTATTATCCACCTGCAAATACATCAAACCCTTTAGGCTCTTTTGCTTTAAAGTCGTACCCTAAAATTCTTAACTCTAGTGCATGCAACAACATTCGGTTAGTCTGTGCTGATGTTATACCATACTGCCTGTCACCAATAATTGGATGCCCTATGCTTTTTAGATGAACACGAATCTGGTGCGTTCTACCTGTCTCAATAACTACTCTCAATTTTGTTCTTTTACCAGAAATCATAATTGGCTCAATATGGGTAATTGCCTCTTTACCCTTTTTGTCAACTTTACTATATGCATGCCCATTTTGCTTAATAGTTTTCAATGGTTTATCTATTGTCAAAGGCTCACTTATAATACCATCAACCCAGCAAGTATATACTTTATAAACGGCTCTTGCTTTAAATGCTTCAAGAGCTTTTTGTTCAAAAGATTTTGTTTTAGAGAGCAATAGTACACCGCTTGTTTCACGATCTAGCCTATGTAATAGTTTTGCACCTTTAAATTCTCTAGCCGCTTCATCACTTGTTAAAAAAGATGGCTTGTTAAGTGCTATTACCTCTTCATTTTCATATATCACATCAACACTATGCAATTTTAATACACGAAACTTTGTATCTACAGGCAATTCACCACGTGCAATTGCAACTTTCTTATTTCCAACATAAACAACACCACGATCTATAAGTTCCTTGGCTTTTGAGTTAGAAAGACCCATCTGTACTGCAAGAAGTTTATATGCTTTCTCTTTTTCCATAACTGTTTACCCTTTATTATCTGCCATCTCAACTCGATTACGACCTCTATCTTTTGCCAAATAGAGCGCATCATCAGCACGCTTGATCAATTGATCAAGCGTCTCTTTACGATTATACTCTGCAATCCCAGCAGAAATTGTAATAGAAATTTCTTTATTATTTTCTATTGATATTTTCATATCTTCAACTAATTTTCGTATTGACTCTATAACTACAAAAGCCCTTTTTATATCTGTTTCAGGAAGAATAGCAATAAACTCTTCCCCTCCATACCTGACAACTATATCTGATTCACGCATTCTATGCATAAGCAAAGAAGCAAATGCTTTAAGAACTTTATCGCCAGCTAAGTGTCCATATTTATCATTGATCTTTTTGAAAAAATCTATATCAAATATTACAAGAGAGAGTGGATAATCAAGCCTTTTAGATTGAGCCATTATCTT
>NZ_FOXB01000062.1 GCF_900115615.1 Hydrogenimonas thermophila
AACATTTATGACTTCATATTTGATAGCCAATTTTAGAACTACTGCCGAAGATTTTTATAATAAAATAATCTCTCATTGGAGAGTTGAAACCTACCATTATCATTTAGATATGCTAATGGAAGAAGATGAACATATTGCCTATAAAGAGCCTTTTTCTATAGCAATACTAAGGTCTTTTGCACTAAATCTATTTCAATTATTTCATAATGCACATAAAGATAAAAAGCTACCTACTGGTAAAGCTACAATGGCAGAAATTAAAAGGACTTGCAAATATGACGATTACTTTACAGCCCAGCTTTTTGAGCAAGAATATGTTTAAGGTTGGTTTTAAATTTCATCGGATTTGGCTGACCTTAACACCGAACTCCAACCAAATTAACCATCATCAAAGCCAAATCAAAATAAAATTCAACACTTAATTACTATCTCTAAAAGGCGGAGTATTTAAATAATGACAGAAAACAGACTAACCCACCTAAAACAATTAGAAGCCGAAAGTATTTATATTTTAAGAGAAGTAGCAGCAACTTTTACAAACCCTGTTATGATGTACTCCATTGGTAAAGACAGCTCCGTAATGTTGCACTTGGCAATGAAAGCTTTTTACCCTGCAAAGCCTCCATTTCCACTTTTACACGTTGACACTCTTTGGAAATTTAAAGAGATGATCGAATTTAGAGACAGACGTGTCAAAGAGCTTGGAGTTGATTTGGTAGTTCATACAAACCCTGAAGGGATTGAGATGAACATTAACCCTTTCGTTCACGGCTCAAAGGTGCATACTGACATTATGAAAACACAGGCTCTAAAACAAGCACTAAACAAAGGTGGGTATGATGCTGTCATAGGTGGCGCAAGACGTGATGAAGAAAAAAGCCGCGCAAAAGAGAGAATCTTTTCATTTAGAGATAAAAATCACCGCTGGGACCCAAAAAATCAACGTCCTGAGCTTTGGAATCTTTTCAATACAAAGATCCATAAAGGCGAGAGTGTAAGAGTCTTTCCACTATCAAACTGGACAGAGCTTGACATTTGGCAATACATTTACCTTGAAAACATTCCAATCGTTCCACTATATTTTGCAAAAGAGCGACCAATAGTAGAGTATGAAGGCGCAAAAATAATGGTAGATGATGACAGAATGCCTAAAGAGCTTAGAGAAAAAGCAAAGATGCAGATGGTGAGATTTAGAACACTGGGGTGCTACCCGCTAAGTGGAGCAATTGAGTCAAAAGCATCTACACTGCCAGAGATCATAGAAGAGATGCTTCTAAGCAGAAATAGTGAAAGAGAAGGAAGACTTATAGACAAAGATCAAGAAGGCTCAATGGAGAAGAAGAAGATTGAAGGGTATTTTTAGGATGTTGAATTTTAGATGTTGGATGTTGGATTAGAAAGGGAGTATGTCTATGGAGAATAATAAAATGTTTACAGATATTGAAGTCTATCTTAAAGAGCATGAAAATAAAGAGATGCTTCGCTTTATTACTTGCGGTAGTGTGGATGATGGTAAATCAACTTTAATTGGTCGTCTACTTTACGATAGTAAGATGATCTTTGAAGATCAGTTAGCAGCTGTAAAAAATGAGACAAAAAAGTATGGAACCGTAGGAGAAGATTCAGAGATAGACTTTGCTCTACTCATAGACGGGCTTCAAAGTGAAAGAGAACAGGGCATTACCATAGATGTTGCCTACCGATTCTTTGCAACAGATAAAAGAAAATACATCATAGCAGATACCCCAGGTCACGAGCAGTACACTAGAAATATGGTAACAGGAGCCAGCACAGCAGATTTGGCAGTTATTCTAATAGATGCCAGAAAAGGTGTACTAACTCAAACTAGAAGACACTCCTTTTTAGTAAGTCTGCTAGGCATTAGAAATATAGTAGTTGCTATAAACAAAATGGACCTTGTAGACTACTCTCAAGAGACCTTTGACAATATAGTAACTGACTACAAACAGATGTATGATCAGTTAAAATTTTCTCTTCCATACAAAAACTTCCACCAAACTATAGACTTCATCCCAATGTCAGCACTAAAAGGTGACAATGTAGTAGATATATCATCAAATATGCCTTGGTATAAAGGAGAAGCTCTACTTCCATATCTAGATACTGTTACAATAAACCAAGGAGAATTTGAAGCCTTTAGATACCCAGTTCAATACGTAAACCGCCCAAACCTAGACTTCAGAGGCTTCGCAGGAACCATTGCATCAGGCTCTATAAAAGAGCAAGATAAAATCACAGTTTACCCATCAAAAAAAGAGTCAACAGTAAAAAAAATAGTTTCACCAGCAAATCCTGAACTTTTAACTCCTAACTCCGAACTCCAAAGCCTCAAAGAGGCTTTTGCCCTAATGGCTACAACTCTAACTCTAAATGACGAAATAGACATTTCAAGAGGCGATTTAATAGTAAAAACAGATGAAAAAGCTCCTCACTTAAGCGACAGTTTTGAAGCAATGCTTGTCTGGATGGATGAAGATGGACTTAAAGAGCGTGAATATATCATAAAAATCTACTCAAAAGAGACAAATGCAACCATTAGCAAAATACTCTTTAAAAAAGATGTAAACAGTTGGGAGAAGATAGAAACTAAAACATTAGAGCTAAATGACATAGCCCGTGTTCAAATAGACTTAACAGAAGAGGTGGCATTTGATCTATATGAAGAGAACAGAAAAACAGGAGCATTCATTCTCATAGATAAAATCACAAATAACACAGTAGCTGCCGGTATGATAGCAGGGACCGCTACCAGACAAAAAGCTAAAAGAGTCTATACAGAAGCAGAAAAAGAGTTAAATGCATACATAAGAAAATATTACCCTGAATGGGGATGTAAGGAATGTTGAATGTTAGATTTTGAATGTTGAATGGAAGTTTAAGAGGTGATTAGTGTATAAAGAGACTAACCTTCGCTCTATAGTCAAAGGCATAAGCTGGCGATTTGTAGCTACAGGTACAACCATCATAATTGTCTATACCTTTTTTGGAAGATTAGACTTAGCCATCGCTGCTGGTCTTTTAGAAACTGTTGCAAAAGTAGCTCTTTATTGGGCACATGAAAAGATTTGGCAAAAGATCAGATTTGGTAAAAAACGTATTGAACCTTTTAACCTATGGTTTACAGGTTTGCCACTCAGTGGTAAAACAACAATTGCCAATAAAGTCTATGAGAAACTAAAAAAGCTAGATATTCCTTTAGAGCGTATCGACTCAAAAGATATTCGTGAACTAATTCCAAATGCAGGTTTCAGCCGTGAAGAGAGAAACCAGCATATGAAACGCATAGGGCATCTCATACAGACACTTCAAAATAACTCTATCTCAACAGTTGCATCATTTGTCTCACCATACAGAGAGTCAAGAAAAGCAATCAGAACAATGGTTAAAAACAACATTGTAGTCTATGTAAAAGCAGATATTGAAACCTGTAAAAAGAGAGACTACAAAGGTGTTTATGAAAAGGCTCTAAAAGGAGAGCTAAAAAACTTCACAGGCATAAGCGATGTTTATGAAGAACCACAACACGCAGAGATAGTTATAGACACAGAAACCACCACACCAGATGAAGCCGCAGAGATGATCTTTCAGTATGTTAAAAGGAACTATATAAAATGACATCTAAAAATATAGTATGGCACGATCATAAAGTAACTAAACAAGATAGATCTTCTATAAAAAAACAAAAACCTGTCATCCTATGGTTTACTGGCTTAAGTGGAAGTGGTAAAAGCACTATTGCAAATGCAGTAGAAACAAAACTATATAAAATGGGCAAACATACCTACCTTTTAGATGGCGACAATATTCGTCACGGTTTAAACAAAGATTTAGGATTTAGTGAAGAAGACCGCATAGAAAACATTAGACGCATAGGTGAAGTAGCTAAACTGTTTGTAGATAGCGGTTTAATAGTTCTAACCGCTTTTATATCTCCTTTTCAAAAAGATAGAGATCAAGTAAGAAACTTGGTAAATGATGAAGAATTTATTGAAGTTTACGTAGATACACCTCTAGAAGTTTGTGAACAAAGAGATCCAAAAGGCTTGTACAAAAAAGCAAGAGCAGGAGAAATTCCAGACTTTACAGGCATCTCATCTCCATACGAACCACCTAAAAATCCGGAGATTCATATAAAAAATGATGAAGTAGCAGTAGAAGAGTGTGTAGAGAAGGTAATAGAATATTTAAAAGAACATAAGTATATTTAGGGAGTTAGGAGTTTAGAGTTCGGAGTTAGGAAATTAGAACAATAAATGGGGTCAGAGGTTTACTTTTTCAAAAAATATATCGACTAAAGCCGATTTTACGGAAGAATCAATAATCGTAACGTCGGCTTTAGCCGGCATATATTAACATGAGTTCAGAGTTCAGATTTCCTAACTCCGAACTCTGACCCCCCTAATTCCAAACAGAAAGAAGAAAAAATGCAAACAACTAAAGATAAAACACTACAAAACATAAACATCTTAGAAGTAATAAACATAGCCTTAAAAGCAGGCTCTGCTGTAATGCAAATTTATAGAAAAGATTTCACAGTAGAGTATAAAGATGACAAGTCACCACTTACAGAAGCAGATAAAACAGCTCATAAAATTATAGTCGATGGTTTGTCTAAAATTTCACCTTTTCCAACTCTCTCTGAAGAGGGGAAAAACATACCATACGAAGAGCGAAAAAAGTGGCAATATTACTGGCTAATAGACCCAATAGATGGAACAAAAGAGTTCATTAAAAAAAATGACGAATTTACCATAAACATTGCACTCATACATAAAGATACACCAGTTCTAGGTGTTGTACTTGCTCCAGCCATAAATGAACTTTACTATGCAAAAAAAGAAGAGGGAGCATATAAAGTAATGTTGGATAATGGATGTTGGATAATGGATGAAAAAGATTTACAGAAAGCTCAAAAGTTACCACTAAATAATTCAACATCCAATACTGAAAACTCAACATTAACAATAGTTGCTTCTAAATCCCACCTAAACCAAGAGACTCAAGACTTCATTGACAATCTAACATCTAACACTGAAAATTCAACATTCATCTCAAAAGGCTCTTCTTTAAAACTGCTAATGGTTGCAGAAGGAAGTGCCAATGTTTACCCAAGACTTGCTCCAACAATGGAGTGGGACACAGCCGCTGCCGATGCAGTTGTTCGTGAAGCTGGAAAAATGACATACGAATACAACCAACAATCTAACACTCAAGATTCAACATCCAACATCAAAAACTTTCCCTCTCTAAAGTACAATAAAGAAGATCTTCTGAATCCTTGGTTTGTTGTAAAGTAAGAGTGAAAATAAGCGGGTCAGAGGTTTACTTTTTCTCTTATAAAAACAGAAGTTCATATTTAGATATAATTTAAAAAACTAACCTGAGGTCAATATATGAAAAGAATTCCATACGGATTAACTGACTTCGTAAGAATAAGAACAGAAGATTGGTACTTTGTAGATAAGACAAGATATATAGAAGTTTTAGAGAATTACCCAGATAACTACGTAATGTTTTTAAGACCCAGACGCTTTGGGAAGACACTATTTTTGGCAATATTGGATGCATACTACAATGTACAATATAGAGATGATTTTGATCTGCTTTTTAAAGATACATACATCCATTCTCATAAAACTAAAGAGGCAAATAGTTACTATATGTTGATGTTTAACTTTAGTGTGGTTGATACTAGAGAAGTAGAAAGAAGTTTTTTGCATCATATTAAACTGAAAGTAGATAGTTTTATAAGAAGATATGGTTTTGATATAAAGATAGATGATTCTCCACTTTCAACTTTAGGTAATATTTTAGACTACTTCATTGAATACCAATCCAAAAATCTCTACATCCTCATAGATGAATATGACCATTTTGCAAACCGCCTACTCCTGCAAGATAGAAAAGAGTACCTAGATGTAGTAAGCCAAAAAGAGGCAGTATTTAAACAGTTTTTTACAGTACTAAAAGCAGGGACAAGCGGAAATAACGCACCAATAAAAAGAATGTTTATAACAGGCGTAACGCCAATGACAATGTACGATGTAACAAGCGGATTCAATATAGGAAGAAATATATCTTTAAACTCAGCCTTTAATGAGATGTTAGGACTAACTGAAGATGAAGTAAAAGAGATGATGGAGTACTTTAATGTCCCATCTAAATACTTTGAACTTGCAAAAGAGTGGTACGATAACTACCAGTTTAGTAAAAAAAATGATTCAAAGATTTTCAATACAGATATGATCTCTTACTTTGTAGAAGAGTATCATAAAGAGAATGAACTGCCAAGAGAACTAATAGACATAAACGTAAGAAGTGACTACTCCAAATTAAGAGAAGTGATCTACACAAACCAAAAACTAAACGGAAATTTCGAGACTTTAAAAAACCTAATAGCAGGTGATACTATAGAACTTGCAACAATTAAAACAGACTTTAGTGGCGCAAACTTTAAAGATGAAGATAACTTTAAATCACTTCTATTTTACTTGGGATTAGTAACCATAAAAGAGATAAAACTAAATACTATTCTTAAAATACCAAACGAAACAATAAAAAGAATAGACATTGACTTCCTAAAAGATTCTTTAGAATTAGAAGAGATGTTTGAACTAAATGTAAGTAAACTATCTTACCTACTAAAAGAGTTCGCATTAAACGGTAGCTTAGAAGTATTCAACTATTTAGCAGAAGAGATAAAAAGAAATACAGGCTTAAGAGACTACATACAAAATGAACAGACTATAAAAGCAATGTTTTTAGCATACCTCTCACTAACCCCATACTTTGTAGTAAAAAGTGAATTAGAACTAAATAAAGGATTTGCAGATATAACCCTAAAACCACTAAACCCATATGTAGAGTACTTCGGACTAGTAGAGTTTAAGTTTTACCATAAGAAAAATGAGAAACCAAACACCATTAAAACCCTAATATCTGAAGCAAAAGAGCAGTTAGATAAATATGAAAAAGATGAACTGGTGCAAAACTTCATAAGAGATGGGAAAAAACTTGTAAAGGTTGTTTTGGTATTTAGAGATTATGAGCTAGTGGAAGTACAGTAAGCGGGTCAGAGGTTTACTTTTTTGTAAAATATAGATTAGAAATTAATAAGCAGGAGATAAAATGGGGGTTTTAAAATTAGAAGAGATAGAGACTTATACTTATGATGATTATGTTAAGTGGAAAGATAGGTGGGAGTTAATAGATGGCTATCCATATATGATGGCTCCAATGCCTATGATAAAACATCAAAGAGTAAGTAACAAAATTGCACGACAATTAGATGTAATATTTGAAGATTGTACTAAATGTCAAGTACTTTTGCCAATAGATTGGAAAATATCAAACGATACAGTAGTCCAACCAGACAATAGTGTAATATGCCATAAACCTCTAAATGAAGCATACATAACAAAAGCTCCTAGAATCATTTTTGAAGTTTTATCCAAATCAACTGCAAAAAAAGATATGGGCATAAAATTTAATCTCTATGAAAAAGAGGGGGTTTTATACTATATTATTGTTGATCCAGATGAATTGATAGCAAAAGTATATAGGTTAAAAGATGGTAAATACATAAAAATTTGTGATGCTACAGATGAAGTAGTTGAATTTGATTTAAAAGAGTGTAAAGAGATAAAAAAGTTTGATTTTAGTAAGATTTGGTAATTAACAAAAAATAAGCGGTCAGAGGTTTACTTTTTAGAATTTAAAAGAGCATAAGTATATTTAGAAGTTAATGATGACAAAAAGTAGATTTTGGATGATTAAATGCGACTAACTACAACTGAACAATTATTGATATTGAAAGCTTTTAAAGAGATATTTAAAACTGGTAAAGTTTATCTTTTTGGAAGTAGGGTTGATGATACAAAAAAAGGTGGGGATATAGATTTATACTTAATTATTGATGAAAACATTAAGAATAAACATGAATTAAAAATAAAATTTTTAACAAAACTAGAGAAATATCTTGGAGAACAAAAAATAGATGTAGTTATAGCAAATAATACTGATAGATATATAGAACAGGTTGCATTAAAGGATGGAGTAATGTTAGATGAAAAAAATATAAAGATAGAGAAATATTTAAACGAATGTAAAAAACATAGTATAAGAGTAGAAAAGGCTTATAATAAAGTCAAAAATATTTTTCCACTTTCAGCCAAAAAATATGAAAATTTAAATGATGAAGAGATTGAAGCAATTGATCAATATCTTTTTAGATTTGCAAAGCTTCAAGATACTATAGGTAAAAAACTTTTTAGATTAATAGTATCGGAATATGTTGAAGATATAGAGCAATTGACTTTTATAGATATTTTAAATAAATTGGAAAAAATTGGTATTATAGAAAATGCAAATGACTGGAAAATATTAAGAAAAATTAGAAATGATATATCTCATCAATATGATGATGAACCACAAGAGATGGCAGAAGCTTTAAATAATATTTTTGCTCAAAAAGATGTTATTTTAGGTATATATAATGAAATTATAAAATATTATAACGAGAAATACGAGAAATAAGGAGACCGTTCAGAATTTTGTGTCAACATCCAATAGTTCCTAAGATTATATCATAGTTCAAGGGCTTCTTCGAGCCTACCTTCGAAAAATATAGCCAGTTGTGAAAGTGTCAGACTCCAGTTACGCATCGGCATTGTCCACTTTTTCTGTGCGTTCTGAATTCCCATATAGAGTAGTTTTAAAAGTGAATTTTCATTTGGGAATGCTCCTTTAGTTTTAGTTAATTTTCTGAACTGTCTATGTACAGATTCAATAATATTGGTTGTATAGATAATGCGTCTTATATCTGCTGGATATTTGAAGTAGTTGGACAAATTTTCCCACTTATTACGCCAAGAGGTAATAACA
>NZ_FOXB01000063.1 GCF_900115615.1 Hydrogenimonas thermophila
GGTCATACCCGGTCCCATCCCGAACCCGGAAGTCAAGCCCCTCTGCGCTGATAATACTGCTCCCTTCGGGAGTGGGAAGGTAGGTCGGTGCCGGGCGGAGGTTTCTTCTTATTTATATTTTTACCTCCTAATAAATCTTTTATCTTCTTTAATCAATTATCTTTTAGTACTAAATATCTCTTTTTTTATCCTTTTTTCCATATAATCTTTTGTATATTACTACTAGATACTAAATTATTAAATCTACTTGCTAACAAGAGGAATTGTGAACAGTTTAGAGAAAAAAATTACAAAAGCTAAAACCAGATTAATGGTTAAGCATCCCTATTTTGGACTACTGGCAAGTCGTTTAAAAACTGAAGCGAGTGATGAAGTTGAAGCTTTTTTAAGTGATGGAAAAACACTTCAGTATAATCCTGACTATTTTTTAGAAGAAGGAATAGAAACTATTGAGTTCGCACTTGCTAACAGTGTAATGCACCATGTCTTGGCACATGAAAATAGAAAACTTTCTCGTCAGGGATGGCTATGGCAGTTGGCTACTGATTATGCAATAAATAATATGCTAAAAGAGAATGGTTTTAAACTGCCTGCTCGTGTACACTATGATGAACGTTTTGAAGGAATGTATGCTGAAGCTATTTATGCCCATTTAAAAGATGAGATAAAAAATGAAGATTATAATGATGATGAGAGTAATGAAGAGGGCTTTAATGAGCAAAACAAAAACCGTATGAAAGAGCAGCAGCCTCCACAAGATAATAAAAATAGACGAGATGACAATTTGCCTCTGCCTCCACAAGAACTAGATCCTCAATTAGAAGAGGATTGGGCGCGTGCTATGAAAGAAGCTCTTGAAAAAGCACAAGAGCAAGGACATAAGCCAGATGGAATTGAGCGTCTTTTTGAAATTACTTCAGATACTTCTGTTGATTGGAGAAGTGAACTTTATCAAGCTGTTAATCGTCATCTTAAAACAGACTATACATTTTCTAAGCCAAATAAGAAGATGATTGCAAATGGTGTTTATCTGCCATCTACATATAGCGATAGTTTGACAGTAACTGTAGCAATAGACTCTAGTGGTTCAGTAAATGAAGAGTTACTCGGTCTTTTTATGAGTGAACTTGAAGCTTTAATGATGAGTTTTCCAGATACAGAGGTTGATTTGTTGATTTGTGATGCTAAAATTCAAGGAGTATATAGATATGTATCTGGTGAAATATTAGACTTTACATTAAAAGGTGGAGGTGGAACAGATTTTAGACCGGTTTTTGATTATATTGAAAATGAATTACCTGATACTTCACTGCTTATCTATTTTACAGATGCAGAAGGGACATTTCCTGAAAATGAGCCATTGTCTGAAATAATATGGGTATTGTCTAAAGATAGCAATATTCCTTTTGGAAAAAAGATTGTTTTAAAAAGCATTGATTAGGTACAATATCAGTCATAAAATGTATGAGGTATATTACAAGGGGTTTTAATGATAAAAAAATGTCTATTCCCGGCTGCAGGATATGGAACACGCTTTTTACCAGCAACCAAGGCAATGCCTAAAGAGATGCTTCCAATTTTAAATAAACCGCTTATTCAGTATGGTGTAGAAGAAGCATACGATGCTGGTTGTGATGTTATGGCAATAATTACAGGTCGAGGAAAACGTGCAATTACAGATCATTTTGATATCAGTTATGAGTTGGAGCATCAGATAAAAGGAACCTCTAAAGAGGCAATGCTTAACGATATTCGTAAACTTATAGATGAGTGTACATTTACATATACACGTCAAAATGAGATGAAGGGATTGGGTGATGCCATCCTTAAAGGTCGTGTATTGGTAGGAGAGAGTGATCCTTTTGCTGTTGTTCTTGCTGATGACCTTTGTATAAATCCTGATGGAGAGGGCGTTCTTCGCCAAATGATCAATATTCATAATAAATTTAGATGCAGTATTGTAGCTATTATGGAAGTACCTGATGAAGAGGTGCATAAGTACGGCATTATCTCTGGTCGTGAAATAGAAGATGGTGTATATATGGTTGAAGATATGGTTGAAAAACCTGATAACGATAAAGCTCCTTCAAATTTGGCAATTATTGGTCGTTATATCTTGACTGCTGATATATTTGAGATTATTGAAAATACCAAGCCAGGAAAAAATGGTGAAGTACAAATAACTGATGCACTTTTAACCCAGGCAAAAAGAGGTATGGTTTTAGCATACAAATTTAAAGGTAAACGCTTTGATTGCGGAAGTGTTGAGGGATTTGTAGAGGCTACAAACTATTTTTACAATAATATTCTTAAAAAGTGTAAATAAAACTAGTAAAATTTTATCTACAATTACAACCTACTTTTATAGATTCTACAATAACAATCATAGGATACAGAAGCTTTAAATTGCTTCTTGTATCCTATTTTCAATTATATTGCAATATTTTATAGTAGATGAGAAATATTTTTAAACAAAACATCTTCTTTATATAAATAAAATATGATTTAACTTATTCTTTATTAATTAAAAGTATAATTTTATCTACCAATTTAGTATGGATTTTTTATATCTATGCTTATCAAAAAAATTGAATAAATTATTCATTAATATAGATATAAGTCTTTATACAGTTAGTATATTAAAACATCTGGAGGTTGTAATGACACAAAAATTATCTATAAAAATGAGGTTGCAGTTGATAGTTCTTGCTGCAGTAATGCTAACATCTATTATTTTAATCATTGTTAGTTCATTATCTATTAAGAGTATGTCTGAAAAGAATATTCAAGTATATAAACAAGATACATATAATGCAAAAAAAGATGAATTACGTAATTATACTAGTATAGCTTTTAGTATTTTGGAGTCCTATTATGAGAGGACAAGCAAAGATAAAATAAAAGAAGAGGTCAAATCTTATATAACACAGCAATCAGATTTCTTATTTAGTATTATTAACAAGCAGTATGAATTATATAAAGATAAATTAAGCAAAGATGAATTAAAAAACCTTATTTTAAATACAATAGCATCGACAAGATATGGTAAAAGTGGATACTTTTGGATAAATGATTTCAATTACAAAATGATTATGCATCCAATAAAGAAGAGTTTAACAGGAAAGTATTTTAAAAATACCCCAAATGTACCATTTGTAGAATTAGGAGTAAATAAACTTAAAAAAACTGGTAAAGATGTAGCTTATATTGAGTATACATTTTACTATCCAAAATCAAAGAGAAATGTTTTTAAATCTTCTATCGTTAGAGTTTTTAAACCTTTTAATTGGATTATAGGTACGGGAGCATATGTAGATGATATAACAGAAAAAATGCAAAAAGAGGCATTAAAAGCAATTGAGAAAATCAGATATGGAAAAAATGGTTACTTTTGGATAAATGATTTGAACTACAATATGGTTTTGCACCCTATAAAGAAAGATTTAATAGGTAAAAACTTTAAAAATAGTAAGAAAGTACCGTTTGTAGCACTGGCTGTAGATGCCATTAAAAAATCTTCTTCTGGAAGTGAAATAATACAATATACATTCTATAATCCGTCAACTGGGAAAACTTCCAAGAAAATATCAAATGTTAAACTATTTAAACCTTGGGGCTGGATAATAGGTACAGGTGCTTATGTTGATGATATTGAATCGCAAATTATGCAAATGGAAAAAGAGAGTGAAGAGCATATAAACAATAATTTATTAAAGATTGTTATTGTTTCTATTTTAGTATCTATTGTACTTGTTCTAATAGTTACATTTATAGTTAACCAAGGTGTTACTAAGCCAATTAGAAAACTTCAAAACTCAATGTTAAAGATATCTAATGATAAAGACTTATCATTAAAAGCAGATACAGATGCACCAGTTGAAATATCTAATATCGCTTCTAGTTTTAATGCACTTATAGATTCATTAAGAGAGATTGTAAGTGAAGCTAAGAGTAGTTCTGTAGAAAACTCTTCTATATCTCATGAATTATCAACTACCTCTCTTCAAGTTGGTAAAAATGTTGAAAAGTCTGTTGGTATTGTTAATGAGACTACAGATAAAGCCAATAATGTAATTAAAGAGATTCAAGGATCTATAGAGGATGCAAAGGTTAGCAATAAAGAGGTTGAAAAAGCAAGTTTAATGTTAAAAGAGGCGAGAGATGAGATAGTGCAACTCTCACAAAATGTTCAAAGCAATGCAAGTTTAGAGTTAGAGTTGGCTGATAAAATAAATTCGCTTTCTAATGATACTGAACAAATTAAAGTTGTTTTAGAAGTAATATCTGATATTGCTGATCAAACAAATCTTTTAGCATTGAATGCAGCTATAGAAGCAGCAAGAGCAGGAGAGTATGGTAGAGGTTTTGCAGTGGTTGCGGATGAGGTAAGACAACTTGCAGAAAGGACACAAAAAAGTTTAACAGAGATTAATGCTACAGTCAGTGTAATTATTCAAGCAATAAATTCAGCAAGTGAGCAAATGACAGAAAATTCAAAAGAGATGGAAAGTTTAGTTTCACTCTCTTCAAAAGTTGAGGAAAAAATAAATTTAACAACAAGTATTGTAAATAGTGCAACAGAAATTAGTCATAAAACGGTAAATAATTTTGAGTATGCAGGTAAAAGTATTAATGAAATAGTTGATGTAATTAATGAGATAAATACAATTTCATCACAAAATGCAAGAAGTGTAGAGGAGATTGCAAGTGCAGCTAAACATTTAAACTCTTTAACAGAAAGATTGACAAGTAAGCTTGAGCAAATTAAAACTTAAATCAAGTAGAGTCAATTTTAAAAATCATAGGGTGAAATGCTTTTGAAACGATTTGGATACGACTGCCTATATGCAATTCTTCTCGTTCACTCTCAGTTGCCATAATCTTTACTATCTGTGTACCTACTGCAACAGTGAGTAGGTATACAGGCTTACAACTTTCAATTGCAAGAACTTCTCCTACAAATTTAAAACTGCCGCTTATCTTCTCTTTTACAAAAATTTCAGAAGGTGAACCCTCTTTTTTTACTACTCCACTTTCTAACTGGTAAACCCTATTGCAAAGGCGAAATATTTCACTTGGATCGTGGCTTACAAGTATTGTTGTAAGGTTAAACTGCTTATGGATTTTGGCTAGTTCATCTTGAAGTTTATGACGCATAGTATGATCAAGTGCAGAAAGAGGCTCATCTAGTAGCAGAATATTTGGTCGGCGAACCAGTGCTCTTGTCATTGCAACTCTTTGTTGCTGACCTCCAGATAATTGAGAAGGGTATCGGTTTATAAGCTCTTTTAAGCCAACTGTCTCTATAAGCTCATCTATAATTTCAGCATCATCGCCTTTTTGCAAAGCAAATGTGAGATTCTCTTTTACAGTCATATTGGGAAAAAGTGCATAGTCTTGAAACACAAAGCCTATTTTACGTTTTGAGGGGTGAAGATTAATATTTTTTTGGCTGTCAAACCAAACTTGGTTTTTTACTACAATACGACCTGAATCTGGAACTTCAAGTCCTGCAATCATTCTAAGGATTGTAGTTTTTCCTGCACCTGACTCTCCAAAAAGTGCAACAAATTCACCATCTTCAAAATTCATATCAATGGAGAGTTCTAGTTTACCATCTACGGAGAGTAGCTCTTTTTTTATAGAAACTTCTATCATTGTTACATCTTTTGTAAAAATTTTCTATTTACAAGATAGACTACCAGTAAAATTGTAAAAGTAATAGCAAATAGAATCAGTGCATATTGATTTGCAATATCATAATTTAGTGCTTCTACTTCATCATAAATAGCAATGGAAGCAACTCTAGTAACTCCAGGAATATTGCCTCCTATCATCAAGACTACGCCAAACTCTCCAACTGTATGGGCAAATGTTATTACAGTACCGGTTAAAAGAGATGGCTTAATATTTGGAAGTAGTACTTTAAACAATATAGTGAGTTTTGATTTACCAAGCATCTGTGCGGCTTCGGTAAGTGTTTTTGGAAGATTTTGTAAACCAGACTGTATGGGGTGAACCATAAAAGGCAGGCTAAAGAGTACAGAGCCTAGTACCAAGCCTTCAAATGTAAATGTAAGACGAAAGCCAAGAGTCTCTTGCCAAAATCGTCCAAAAGCGTTTTCAGGGCTAAATGCTACAAGTAGATAAAAGCCAAGAACAGTAGGCGGCAGTACCAAAGGCATACTTACAATAGTTTCAATGACTGGTTTAAACCTTGATTTTGTTGTTGAAAGAAAGTAGGCTAGTGGAATACCTATGAAAAGAAGAATAACAGTTGTAACAACAGCAAGTTTAAAAGTCAGTACCATTGTTAGCCAGAAGTTTTCACTCATTTTTCTTCCATTAGAGTCATCTCATTTGCTTTGACTAAAGCAGTAACGCTCTCTCCTTCTTTTAGCTTCATAGCTTCACAGGCTCGGCGACTGATTATAGATACAATTTTATCTTCTTTAAAAAGAATAGTAACTTCCACAAGAAGCTCTCCGTAAACTATTTTTTCTATGACTCCTTCAAATCTGTTGCGAAGACTTATGCTACCTCTAAAATCTTTTGCAAGTGCTACTTCACTCTCTTTGAAAAGCAAAGAGACTACATTGCCAATTTTTAGATTAGATGTCTCTGGGTTGCCTAGTATATATGCAGTTACCATTGTATCACTACAAGCTATATCAACTTGAGAGAGTTCACCTGAGTGTTGGATGGCAATTATTGTACCTTTTAGACGATTCATTTTTTTACTATGTATCCAAACTTTTTGAAGATTTGCTTTCCTTGAGGGCTAAAAAGAAATTCATAAAATGCTTTAGTCTCTTTTGGCTTTTTTTGTTGACCGTGTTTTAGTATTACAACCCCTTGTTCTATAGGTGAATATAGAGTAGGGTTGATATTAACAAACTCTCCTTTGCCACTCATTTTTGGCGAAAGTACAACCGATTTTGCAGTTAATCCAGCATCTACAGCTTTGGAGACAATATATTGGTTTGTTTGAGATACACTTTCAGCATAGATTAGTTTCGATTTTATTTTTTTGTAAATTCCAGCATTTTTCATAGCAATTACAGCTTGAGTGCCGTAAGGTGCATTTTTGGGGTTTGGTATGGCAATTCTCTCTATTTTTGGATTTAGTAAAGATTTTATGCCTTTATCTAACTCTATTGGCTTAAGAGTCCAAAGTACCAAAGAACCATACGCATAAATCTTTGGATCATTAACAGCAAATCCATGTTGTCGTAAATATTTTGGATACTTCATATTTGCAGATAAAAAGAGATCAAATGGTGCACCGCTTTTTATTTGAGCAGCAAGTTTCCCAGATGATGCTACAACAGTACGAACTGTAATACCAGTTGAGCTTTTAAAAGCCTTTTTTAGCTCTTCCATAGCATACTGTACATTAGCAGCTGTAGCAACTGTAATCTCTTTAGCAATAATATTTATTGTGGCTAATGAAAGCAGAAGAAATAGCACTATTTTTTTCATTAAAAAGGTTCCTTTTATGCTTTTTACCTTCTTTATTTATAAAACCTATTGTATTAATGAGTTACATAATTAATGCTTAATCTCAACAGCCGTTTTGATCATATCAACCCCATATTTTTGCCTTATTTTAGCGCAATGTTTAAAAAGTCTCTTCTCTTTTAACTCTTGTTCATATTCAAAGATTGATCCTCTGGTTGTTGGTTTATTCTCAAAATTGCTACAGTTAATGCTTAGTCGAATGATACTTAAAGATTTGTAGATATCTATTTCATTAAAAAGCTCCAATATATGCCGTCTTAAACTCCATTCACTGAAATTAAAAGTTATTGTAGTATTTCTTTTTGCTTTTTGACCAAACTGGTACTTTATGCTTAGAAAAATGGTTTTAGGCTGAGCATCTATCTTTAGAATTAGATGGGCTAAATGGCGACATAGGATAGTAAGCCGTCTTCTTATCTCATCTCTGTCAAATACCGGATCAATGGTTCTGGAGATTCCTATAGACCTTCTATCTATATTAGGTTGTATCGGCTCTTTATCATCTCCATTAACTCTGTGATATAGTTGAATACCAGGTTTTTTCCATCTGTAAAGCAGATGTTTAGCTTGTTTAAGATCTCCTAGAGTCTCTATTTTGTACTCTTTTAGCCGTTTTGCAAATCCTTTACCGATTCCTGGAAAAGAGTCTATCGGTTTTGGATCAATAAAGTTATCTATATCTTTTTTAAAAATTACTTTGCATCCATTTGGTTTAGCTTCACTTGTAGCCATCTTTGCTATCCATTTAGATGGAGCTGCTCCTATGGAGATAGGCAATCCAAATTTTTCTTTAATGTCACATTGAAGCTCTTCTATGAAGTTTAAGACATCTTTTTCTTCACACCAGCCCTTTAAATCACCAAAAAACTCATCTACGCTATACTGCTCTACTACTGGAATTTTCTTTAAAAGATACTTTTTTAGTTTATAGGATTGTTTGTGATAAAAAAGATAGCCCATTCCGATACTAAGGAATACTTTTTGCTATAAAGCCAAAAAAGTATATTTATATCGGGAGAAAAAATGGAGCCAGAATTATTGAAAATTTTAAAAGAGCATATATCAGAACAGGCAAGACCACAGGGGAGACAGTATAGTTTGCCGGTAATAATGTTTTTATCGATAATAGCTATATTAATGGGAGCAAAGAATCCAATAGAGGTATATAAATGGATGAAAGCAAACGCTAAAAGGAAGGAGATAAAAAAATTACTAGGAGTAGAGTTTATACGAATACCTGGGAGATCAAGATTATATGATTTTTTTGAGATAGTAGATAAAGATGAATTAGAGACA
>NZ_FOXB01000064.1 GCF_900115615.1 Hydrogenimonas thermophila
TGTCCATATTTATCATTGATCTTTTTGAAAAAATCTATATCAAATATTACAAGAGAGAGTGGATAATCAAGCCTTTTAGATTGAGCCATTATCTTTTCTGCTATCTCATACAGGTAGTGTCTATTATGCATACCTGTTAATGCATCTGTTGTTGCACTCTCTTTTACGTGTTGAAGCATATCTAACATATCTAAACTATTATTTATACGGCAAATCAACTCCTCTTTTCCGAATGGCTTTCTTAAGTAATCATTTGCACCTAATTTTAAAAACCTTGCTACTGTTGCATGATCATTATCTGAAGATATTGCGATAAATGGCAGATCAAGCATTGAATACTCTACTCTAAGCTCTTTTAGAAACTCCATTCCATCCATATTGGGCATATTATAGTCACTCAAAATCATATCTATACTCTCTTCAGATATAATTTTAAGTGCTTTTTGACCATCTTCTGCTTCATAGACTGTAAGGTTCTGTTTCTCTAAAATTCTTTTATAAAAGCTTCTTACCGGTTTTGAATCTTCTACTATTAGTATGCTTCTTGACTCATTTGCATCCAATCGCTGTATCAACTTTATTAAATACCCAAAGCGTTGCAACTCTGATTTTATAATATAATCTACAATATCGAAAGCAAACATCTCATCTCTAAATGTATCATCATTCAAACCTGTCATTACAACAACTTTGTAATGCGCATTTACAAGGTCTTTAATGTGTTCTCCACTACTGTCAGGTAAATTAATATCGGAAATTACAAGATCAAATCTTTTTTTTGAATTAATAATTTTTTTTATTTCAGCATATGTCTCTATTACTTCAAACTCAATATGAGAAAAATGATTTATTAATGCTTTAAGCAAAATTTTTTGATAAATTCGATCATCTTCGATCACCAAAATTTTTTTCACCTGTAACTCCCGAATATACTACAAAATTATATTAGCTACAATTATTTTATTTCATGATTTACTATAATGTGTAATATGCAGAAAAAACTTATAAAAAATTAGATGGAAATGTGTGATTGATTTAAATAGCATACTAAAATTTACTAAAATAGCATTATATAAAACTGGTTCAATTATTCTACTCAATATTACTTTGATAAACTTAAAAATTTAAAATGTTTTATAAAAATATACATATAATAAATATATTAATCGATTATAGCCTTAATATAGTTCTAAATTAAAAATAGTCTTTCAATTTAATTTGATTATCTTATTAAGAATTACTGATATAAAAAATATCTTTTTATAGATATTTTTGAGAAGAAAATCATATATCCACTCCATCCCAAAACTCATCATAGCTAAGATTGGTTTGAGCGTTTTCATCCATCAGGTTTTTCTCCATCAGCTCTTTTTGAACCTGATCGAAGTAGGCATCGAGTGCCTCTTCGATAATCTGTTCAGGAGACTTTTTGAGAATTTCAGAAAAGATATGAAGGTTTTCAATTGTTTCTGCACGTAGACGCAGTGTTTGATTATTTTGCTCTTTCATACCAAAATTATACCGAACCTACTCTTTCTTTATCCAAAATCTTCTCTATAGCACTCTCTTGTTCTTGATACCCAAGAGCTCCAGAAATCTCTTCTTCTTTTAGTTTAATTCCATCAGGAACTTTTTCACTATGCAACTGTACAGCTGTCTGCTTGTAGTTTGGCTCGTAAGACTTTGGATCAAAAAGTGACTGGGTAAGAGTATTAACCAACTGTGTATTAAAGTGAAAAGGCACAAAGACTGTCCCCTCACGCACTGCTTCAGTCACACGAACAACTACATTATCAACTTTTCCTCTTGGCGAACTTAGACTAATGCGATCGCCACTTTTAACCTGCAGTTTTTCAGCATCTTTACTATTTAACTCAATCCAAGCTTCAGGGGCGAGGTCTTCAAGAATCTTAATGGTTCCTGTTTTGGTACGAGTATGGAACTGCTCAACAGTACGCCCGGTATTTAAAATCAGTGGAAATGAGGTACAAATATTCTCTTCCATAGGGAACCAATCAGCAAAGACAAACTTTGGTTTACCCTCTTCATTTCTTGTTTTCATACCTTCATAGTAAAGACGTGGCGTACCTTCAGGATGCTCTTCATTACACGGCCACTGAATACCGCCAAGCTTTTCAATCTTTTCATATGTCATACCGCTATAATCGCACAAACGTCCCTTACTTACACGCTTCCACTCTTCAAAAGCATCTTCTGGCTTGCTCCATCCATTAAAAAGAAGTTCATACTTGCCTTCAAAATGTTTACTAAACTCCACAACAATCTCAAAGTCGCTTTTAGAATCTTTGTAGTTTGGCACTGACTTTTTTGCAAGGTTACAGCGTCGCTCAGAGTTTGTATAAGTACCTGTCTTTTCACTCCAAGTTGCTGCACCAAAAAGTACATCGGCTAACTCTGCCGTATCGCTCATAAAGCTATCTTGCACAACTAAAATTTCTAGTTTTTCCAATGCCTTGCGAAGTCTGTTTTGATCAGGGTAGCTTACCAGCGGATTTGTTGCCACAACCCATAATGCCTTAATCTCCCCTTTTTCAATAGCTTCAATTATTTGCGGATATGCATACCCACGTGCTGTTGGTACCAACTCTTCAGGAACGCCGACAATATTGGCATACTCTCTTCTATCTTCTGCACTTGCAAAGTTTCGATACCCAGGAATCGAACTGGTAAATCCACTCTCACGTGTTCCCATCGCATTGCACTGTCCAGTGATGCTCATTGGCGAACCGCCAGGTTTACCCAAATTTCCTGTCATCAATGCCAAGTTGACAATCGCACTTACCGTATCAGTTCCCATTGCTGACTGGTTAACCCCCATTGTCCAAGCACTCATTGCAGCTCTCGCACCGGCGTAAAGTCTTGCTACTTCATAAAGGGTTTTAACATCAATGCCTGTAATATGGGCAACCTCTTGCGGTGGATATTTTTGAATATTTTTAATAAACTCTCTATACCCAACTGTACGCTCTTTGATGAACTTCTCATCCATCCATCCCTGTTCCCAAATGATGTAACATAACCCATTAATAAATGCCAAATCTGTACGAGGTTTGATTGGCAAGTAGATATCTGCCATATTGGCTGTTTTGCTGTGGCGTGGATCGACTACTATGATTGTTGGTTTTTTGCCACGTACTTGTTTATTTCTTGCAATATGTAGCTTCAAAATTGGATGGTTATCCGCAATATTGGCACCAATTAGCATAATCACTTCAGCGTGACTAAAATCTTCATAACAACCCGGAGGTCCATCACTTCCAAAACTCTGCTTGTATCCCATCACGGCACTTGCCATACAGAGCGTTGTATTTCCATCATAGTTATTGGTTTCAAGCCCAAGCTGAACAAACTTTCCAAGGGTATAAAACTCTTCAGTCAAAAGCTGACCTGTAGAGATTACAGCAACTGATCGTTTGCCATACTTGGCTTGTACCTCTTTAAATTTATCACTCACCTTTTTAAAGGCTTCATCCCAAGAGACCTGCTCAAACTTGCCATCTCTTTTGATCATTGCCCCTGGAAGCCGTGAAGGTGCACGCACCATCTCATGCTCACTCAAGCCTTTAGGACAGAGTGTACCACGATTAACAGGATGATCAGGATCACCTTTAACATAGACAGGATCGCTATTTTTAACCCCAATGTAAAGCCCACACCCTACACCGCAATAACCACAGGTTGAGCGCACCCACTTATCTGGTGCTTTCTCTTTAGCTACTTTTCCAAAAAAAGGATCATCAACAAGTAAATACTTCTCTTCTTTAATATCAAACCCAAAAAACTCTTTTATTTTATTCAGCATTTTCTATTCCTTGTTATGTTATAATAAATACGCATGACTATTTTATGCGCATGGTACTCCTAAAACGGTTGGCTACCGTTAAAAGGATAAAGCAGTTGCAACCTTTATCTAGTTTTATGATATAATACAACTGTACGTACAAAAGCGATCAATGTACTCCAAAGCGGTTGGCTACCGCTATAAAGGCAAGGTTTATACCTTGCCTTTTTTTTTGCAGGTTGGGGCGGGCGGGATATTGTAAAAGGAGTTTGCATTGATCGCTAAATTAGTCATAGCACTCCTAATTGTAATGATATTTGCAATATCATTATATTAGGAGTCCATAGCGGGACTAGCCATCCCGCTTGCTATGACTAACCCCTCTGACTCCCTGCAAAAAAGTTCCCTGCCAATCCAAGCGGTACAACTGTCACATAAAAGAGATAGCGTCCAATCAACTCACTAGCCATTGCACCAATAAGTGCCAATATAAGTATGAATGCCGCTACACCACCCATATTTGCCGCTGCAAAAACAATAGATACCATTGGCAAACCAATTGCAAAGAGAGCCAAACTCATCAAACGTGCCTTTTTAAGATGCCCAAAATACTCCTCTAACAATCTCTTTGTTCGACTTAACTGATAGTAAAGAGGATGCTCTTTATCCAAATATTTATAAAAAACTGTCTCTTCATAAATCAGATGCATCTGATAAAGTCCAAACATAAGCATAGGTGCCATCAGTGCCAATACACTTCGTGCCTCACCTGTCATTGCTAAAATCACTGCTACGAGCAAGAATCCAAGATAACCTGATCCAAAAAATCGCAGAGTTGTTGACTTTCGATCCCAAGCTGGACGAGCCTTAATGCGATAGATCATAGACTGAGCATAGATACCATAAACTCCAAGAGCTACAATAGGAACCTCAACAAGCAGTTTAAGCCACTCTGAAACCCCAAGTGCATAGAGTCCCGCTAAAACTGTGACACCTCCAGCATACGCTCCAAGTGCCACCGCTTCACGACTAAGCCAAGAGGTTTTTAGATTTTTCATAGCTGTTATTGCCAATCCTGGACGACCAAGATGAAGAGCTGAAAGAGGAAGTCCAATTGCCGCTGGAAGTAATACAGCAATCACCATCCAAATATTTGGAGCTGGAAGATCAAGCCCAAAAAGATGTAGAAGTTCTCCTAAAAAGAGTGCAACAAATCCACCCACAGACATTTGTGTTAATACTGTCATAAAGACCAATGGAAGCTCAGAGTGGGCAGGTTTTAAAATATGCTCATCGGCTGGACGAATCTCTTTGCCTTCTGGCATATCAGGCAATGTATAACGTGTTGTTGGTTTTGTAATTGAGACATCTGGCAGATGCGGTGCAACCCCCTCTTTTGCCATATCATTTTTAATCCATTCTTCTGTATCAACCACTTCTATGGAAATTGCACCTGCTGGACACGCCTGAACACAAGCAGGTGTTTGTCCCGCTTCAAGCTTATCGACACACATATGACACTTTGTTACAATCCCACGCTCTTTATGAAATACAGGGACTTCATATGGACAGTTCCATGTACAGTATTGACACCCTATACAGGTCTCATCTTCATGAAATACAATGCCATTATCTAATTTAATGTAACTGTTTGTAGGACATCCACGCAGACATTCAGGATCAACACAGTGGTTACAACTCATTGAGTTAAAAAGTTGCAGTACATCAGGAAACTCTCCCGTCTCCATCTCCCCAACACGTCGCCACTTCACATCAGCTGGATTATTGTTTTGCTCATTACATGCCACTTCACAGCAGTGACACCCAACACAAGCTGTCATATCAAAATGGAAACGGTACTGCTGACCAGGTTTTAATTCGGGAATATCAATACTGTAGTTTCCACACTGCATTCCTGTTTCTGCTTTATGATTTAAAAAGCTATCTATTGCGCTTTTCGCTTCGCTCATATTTCTCCACCCTCTTGCTTGTAGTTGCATTGATTATAGCACTATCAATCAACAATTTTATGTATAAAATTTAGGCAGTAAGGGTGGATAAGTAAGTACCTTTTAGTTTTTACTATTTTCTTTCTCTAGCATATTTGTAGCTTCATCAACAGTTATAGGTTTTGAAAAGTAGTATCCCTGATAGTAGTCACATCCACAAGAGTCTAAATATTTAAGAATCTTCTCGTTTTCAACACCTTCAGCAACTACTTTTAGATCAAACACTTTTGCTGTATCTATAATCATTTTTACTATTTCAACATTTTTTCCTTCAAATAGATCAAGAATAAAACTTTTATCTATCTTAAGAATATCTACAGGAAGATTTTTAAGATAATTAATAGAAGAGTAACCTGTTCCAAAATCATCCATACTAAATGTTACACCAATATTTTTAAATGTTTTAATAACTTCAATAGTTCTGTCAATATCTTTTAAAAGAGCATCTTCAACTATTTCAAAATCTAAATACTCAGGCTTAGTTCCACACTCTTCTATAATTCTCATTATACTTTTAGTAAAATTTTTATTATTAAACTGTTCACCAGAGATATTTATTGATATTTTTTTATCAAATTCTGGCCAACGCTCTTTCCAAGCATTTATTTGATGACATACCTCTTTAAGAACATACTCACTTAAATCAAAACTTAAACGATTTCCTGCAGTAACATATAGAAACTCATCTGGATAGAGTAATCCTCTTTGAGGATGTTGCCATCTAACCAATGCTTCAAAACCAACTACTTCTCCACTTTTAATACTTACTTTTGGCTGATAGTGCAAAATGAGTTCTCTATTTTTAATTGCTTCTGCCAATTCATTTTTTATTAGAAGAAACTGTTTTGATTCAAGATTTAATCTTTCATTAAAGAAGTGATATTGATTTTTACCATTTTTCTTAGCATAATACATTGCTATATCTGCATTAACCATAACATCTTTATAGTTTGTTTCTTGATCTGGAAAAATCTTTACTCCTACACTAAATGTAACTTCTATATGATGTCCATCTATATCTAAAGGATCCTCAAAAAGTTTTTTTATCTTTTCTATTAAAATAGATACTTTTTTTGTAGCATCACTCTTATCTTTGCCAAGGTTACAAGCAATCAATGCAAACTCATCTCCTGCAATTCTGGCAAGAATATCATCTTCATATAAAATTTCTCTAAGTCTTTTTGAAATTTCAATAAGAACTTTATCTCCAATTTCATGGTTATAATAATCATTGATATACTTAAAGTTATCCAAGTCAAAAAATAAAAATGCGTTATACTCTTTCTCTTTTACTGCAGATTTATAAATTCTGTCAAGCTCTTCTATTAATTTTTGCCGGTTATATAAATCAGTTAATGAATCATGCTGAGCTCTATACTCTGCATTTTGCTGAGCTTTTTTTATTTCACTTATATCAAAAAAGTGTGCTATATAGTGTGTAATTTCTCCTCTTTTATCTTTAATAGTACTTACTGATAGTAGTTCAGGATATATTTCACCATTTTTTCTACGATTAAATATCTCTCCAGTCCAATGACCAAATTTTCTAATACTATCCCACATAGCAGCATAAAAATCTTTATCATGTATTCCTGATTTTAAAACATTTGGTTTTTTTCCTATTACATCTTCTGGTTTGTAACCTGTTATTCTTGTAAAAGCATCATTTACTTTTACTATAAATCCGTTGGAATCTGTAATAGTAATTGCTTCATGTGAATCAAAAGCACATGCAGCTACCCTAAGCTCCTCTTTTAAGCGCTCTTCATTGCGTTTATTTGCAATTTTTTCAAAAGCATAAGTAAGTTCATTTGTCATTTTTGTAATTAAATCGATCATACCAGTATCAAATATTCCACTATTTTCAATAGCTATAACTAAAATAAATGCTACTTTATCTTCTTTCATAATTGGAAAGATTCCAATCGTGTCTATACCCTTGCAGTGTGAATTTATCTTATTTTCACAAGATGTAATTACAAACTCTTTCTCTTTAATTACACGTTTTATTTCTTTATAAAATTTTAATGACTCAGAATTTTCATTTAATAGATCTTTTTGTATAAGAGCAGTTGGAATATTTTCAGAAATAATAGGTTCTACATGTTCTCCTTCTACCTTACCAAGCCAAAGATAGACAAATTTTTCTGTTTTATAAAGCATAATACTCAATGAGTTTAAAATTGTTTGTTCATCTTTGTTATAAACCAATATTTCAGAAAACTCAGCAAAAGCTTTATATAGGCGTTTTTGATCTTCAATAGTTTTAACAAGTTTGCCAAATGTGTTTAGCATTCTTGTAATTATTTTTACTAAAAAGATAAGAGCAAAAATTGATAAAGTCCAAAGTAACACACTTATTGATAAAATAGATAAAGCTTCATCTTTTAACTGTTTCTTTAACTCAATAATTTTCTGTAATACTAAAAAATTAGTCTTATAAATTGAATTAATATAATCTGTAGCAAGTTTCCACCACTCTGCACTGTTAATACCATTAATATCTTTTTTATATATTATTTTTTGCTTAATCTCTTCATACTTTTGTTCTGTTAATCTATTTACTTTCAGCCAAATCCGATGAAATTTAAAACCAACCTTAAACATACTCTTGCTCAAAAAGCTGGGCTGTAAAGTAATCGTCATATTTGCAAGTCCTTTTAATTTCTGCCATTGTAGCTTTACCAGTAGGTAGCTTTTTATATTTATGTGCATTATGAAATAATTGAAATAGATTTAGTGCAAAAGACCTTAGTATTGCTATAGAAAAAGGCTCTTTATAGGCAATATGTTCATCTTCTTCCATTAGCATATCTAAATGATAATGGTAGGTTTCAACTCTCCAATGAGAGATTATTTTATTATAAAAATCTTCGGCAGTAGTTCTAAAATTGGCTATCAAAT
>NZ_FOXB01000065.1 GCF_900115615.1 Hydrogenimonas thermophila
AAAAAAAAGAGAAGATTGATGAAATTATTGAACAACAGCAACAACAGCAGGAACAACAAGAAGAGAAAAAAGATGATAAAAGCGTGACTGAAAAGATAGTTGATGAGCTGATTGATGAGGCAAAAGAAGAGGTAAAAGAGGAACTAAAAGACAGAGCAGAAAAATATTTGAGTGATGATGAATTTAAGCAAAACTTAAATGAAGTGCTTGATATTTTTGAAGAGAAAAATGAAGATACAAAAATTGATATAGACGACTTTACTGAAGGGCAATGAAATGGCAAAAATGGGAAAAAAGAGCAGAAGTTTCATGCGGTATAGCGAAAATTACGAATTGATTGGCGACTTGGAACATTTCAAAGGCGAGAGCAAGAGAGTAATTTCAGAGTTTATGTTCAGATTTGAAAAAGATGACAGAGCAGTATTTTACGCTGAAAACTTGAATGTAAAAACGCAAGATGAGCTAAATGAAATTAAAAAAGAGCTTAGTGAAGAATTGAGACTTGCAGGCTTTGATGGGGTGCTTGAATTGCACCCGACCAGTGACGCAACAAGCAAAAGCGGACACATTCATTTATGGGGCGGGATAGATGAAAACATTGAAAAAATAGTTGAAAACTACATAAAAGCACATAATTTAAGCAATAAAGAGTTTTTAAACTACACAAACGAAGATATGAACGAAAACACAAAACACATCTTTATAAAAAAATTAGACAAAGTAATACAAAAAGACTTTGAGACTAACAAAAAAATTGAATTTAAATTTGAAGATTTTGAAAGAGAATCAGCTTTGAAAAATAGCAAAAAATTTGACAAAAAAAACGATGAATTTTACGAGCTATTAAAAGATGTTGAACTTACTTTAGCAGAATTTGACGCATACATAGCAGAGCTTGACGAAAGAGAACTTGAAAAACTTGAAGAGTTAAAAAGTGCAGGCGAGGATGTAAAGATAGTGACTGAAGCGGAAGATTTGAGCGATTTTAGTTTAAGTATAGCTGAAAAAATGTTAGAAGAATTCGGGGAGTATTTGCAATGTTAAACTTTAATTTTATGCCGATTGCGAACATTATTATATTATTTTTATTTATGTTTTGGGCGATACAAACTTATCTTGAAATACAAAATAGCAAAAGTCTTACAAGAGAGGAAAAATTTGAACGAAGCGATATTATGTTATCGCTTTTTTTGATTAACTTTGCAATTATGAGCATAGTTTCAATTTTTGTTTATTTTGTAGAAACTAAATTTAGAGAGCAAAAATGGTATTTTTATAGTGCAGGGCTTTTCATTTTTTTTCTTTTAAATATGTTTTTATCTAAGAAAATCAGTGAATTAAAATTTAACAACGCAGACATTAAAGCTAAGATTTTGACAAACTTTAAAAACTTGAAAAGCAGAAAAAAGAATAAATTTGAAAAATATGTAAATGAAGATATTGATCTTGATTACTATCATTTTAAGAAAATTTTAAATAAGAAAAATTTGACGGTTGAAGCTTTGGAATTAAATAACTTGACGAAATTAGAGCTTAAAAATTTTGAAAAAACGGTTGAAAAAGAAAAAGAATTGAAAAAATTATCGGTAGTTTTGAAAAATTTGATTAATTATGTGAACAATATAGAAGATGAATATAATATTGAAAATATAACAAAAGATGATATAAAAGGGATGAAAAGAATAGAAGTTGAAGAGCTGATTACTAAAAAGTTTATTGAGCTAAAAAACAGAAACATACCGATAAGGATTTCACAATTACTACAATATACAAGAAATGAGCGGGAGAAACAATTTTTATATTTTCTTATGGGTTTACCCGCAGGGCGATTTGTGGCAAACGGGATTATTTATGCACTTTATTTTGCAAAGAAAAAAGTTATTTAAGGAGAAAAGAAAATGGAAACTACATTATCAGAAATTAGCTATGAAAAACATTTAGACGCATTGACAAGCAATATAAGCAGTTTTGCACAAGTGGCAAATATCGTAAACTATATGAGTTTAATAACAGCTAAAAATATTTTAAAGATTAGAGATTTAGAAAGCAGTTATGTAGCAAAAGAGATGGCACTGGTTGAAAACAAAGAAACGCAAAATTACGCTATTTGTCTTGGATATAGAGTAAAAGAACACTATAAAAAAGAATACTATGAAGAGTATAGTTTTACACAAAGTATAATAAGAATTCTTAATAAGAACATTGAGCCAAAAAAGCGTATATACGCTACACAATACGATAGCAGACGCACTAATATATTAGAGCCTATACTGATAGATGACGACAGTCTTAGACAACATTTGTTAGTTATAGGAACAACGGGGAGCGGAAAAACGCAACTTTTAAAAGGAATACTTGAACAGCAAATTGGACGTGGTGGTGGAGCGTTGGCAGTTTTTGGAAAAGCTGATAATGCTATGCTACAGCAGATTTATAGCGTGGCAGCGGAATACGATCGACATCAAGATCTTTTTATAGTTGACTGGCTTGCAACGAAAGAGCAAGTCTTAGATAGTGTAAACAATAATGATAAAGCAGTAATTACAAACTCAATAAATTTATTTGACTTTGGAACAGCAACAGACATTATTAACTTGTTTTTAAAAATAAGCAACGTTAAAGATACAGATTCATGGGGAATCGGAGCAAAACAGTTTTTAGAAGCATTATTGAAAATGCTTATATTGTTAAGAGAAGCAAAGCTAACTTTTAACGTTGATAAAATAGATGAAATTTTACTTGCAGATAACACATTAGACGCACTAATTGAGAATTATGAAGATCTAAATTATTACAACTTTGCGGAGTATATAGTTAGCACTGAAAAGTTACTTAAACTTATTGCAGTGATAGAAAAGATTTATCAGCAAGAGCCTACACGTTTTGATAATTTATTGTTTAATACAGACAACAAAAAGCTTGATGATACAACAGAATTGTACGAAAGTTTTATCGTTGCTGAAAGAGACATGATTCACAAAGAATTAAAAAATGTTATACAAACGCAATCAACAAATATAAATATTAGTAAAGTTTTAAAAACGATTATAGATGACGTTTATAATGGCTTTAATAAAATTTTAAGCGAAGTAAAAAGCAGTAATGGAGCATTTTACAAAATTGAAGTAAGTCAGTCTCACTTTGGAAAAGTGTTATCTTTTTTCAACAAATTTTCAATGGTTTTGCAGAATCGTGAAAGAGATTTTGATTTTATTGAAGCGATACGTTCAGGTAAATTGGTAGTGTTTAATATTCCAGGACAAGACAGCGAGGACGCAAGCACAATAGGAAAATTAGTCTTTGGAGTATTGCAACTTTTAGTGAAAAAACAAGCAAAAGCCTATAAATTGGAGCAGACGCATTTATGTATTTTGGACGAAATTAACAGCTGGGCAAAAGGGCGAGACGGTGAAGTTTTGGGGCTTGGTGATGTAATGAGTGTAATTAGAGGGCTTGGACTTGCAGGAATAATCGCTTATCAGAGTGACTTGGAATCGCTTGACATGGGCAAAGGCATTGAAGCAGGGCAAGCAGAAGCGAACGCAAACACGATAATAACTTTGAAAAATAACGACAACAAGATTATTAAGAAACTGAATGAAAGAGTGCCTAAGAGATTAGTGAGACGCAAAAAAGATGAAATTAGAATGAAAAACAGTTCAAAAAATAATAGCGAGATAGTCACAATAGAAGAGAAAGAAGAGGACTTTTTTAAGGCGGGAATGTTGCAATCTCTCAAGGCAGGGCAAGGCTACATAATCAGAGAAAACAGAGCTGAAAAGATGATAACTTACTATTTAGCTAATAAAATGTATAGCAAAAAGAATGAAGCAACTTTGCCGATTACAAAAACAATGAGCCTTGACCAGATAAAGAGAATAGTAGATGATAAGATAGAACATAAAAAAGATAAAGAGTTAAAAGAAAATGATGTTGATTTAACTTGCAATAGCGATTTTAAAAAGCCAAAAACAAAGAGCAAAAAAGCAAAAATTGGAGATAAATTCGAGCAGTTTTTAGCAAAGAGATTTAAAGCAGATGGGTATAACATATTAGATGGCACAAGCGAAGAGAATTACGCAATACTGGACGCAGAGGGAGTTGATTTAGTAGCTGAAAAGAGTGATGAAATAGTAATAATTCAGGCTAAAAATTGGCACAAAAAAGAACTTGATAGAAACGAAGCGATTTTGATTTGTGAGAAGCTAAGAAACTTTTATAACAAAACTTACTATGACAAAAAAGAGAGTGAGAGTAAAAATATATATGGACTACTTGCAATAAATGAAAACACAAAAATAACCGATCCCGCTAAGTTATATTTACAAGACAAAAAAGAAGATCCAAATTTTAAAATTTTAACAAAGAGCTATAAATTTGAAGTGTAGATTTTTTTCTACACTTTTTTCTTTTTTAAATTTAAATCCCTTGACATTTACAACAAAAAAAGGCATAATATAGGAAGAATGAGAAAAAAAGGATTTGAGATGAGCAGTGTAAAAGAAGCAATAGCGTTACTGCATGAACAGCAAAAAAAGACTAATGAAAGAATTGCAAAGCTGAAAGAAGAGCAAAATATTAGACAAAAGATTGTTGATCAGCTTGAAAAAATTGATATGAATAACAATCATATTTTAGCAATGATCACGCCTTTTATGTTAGCAACTGAAAAGTTGCATAATACTTTTGAAAACAGCACATTAGAGAAGTTGACAGAAAATAGCGAAAGTTTGAAACAATTTACTGAACTTATGCAAGAGCGATATAACATACTTGAATCAGCGAAAAGAGCAGGAGTTGAAATTTTGAATGAAGATGAATTTGAGAAAGACATTTTTGACTTTTTGCAGAATAAAGAGTTTAAATTTGCAGATAGTGAGATAGCAGAAAAATTTAAATTTGCAGATAACAACGCACTTGACAAAATAAAAGAGTTTGTTTCAAATATAATGAATAATAATAATGAAAAAGAAGAGGAGTTGACAATATGCCAAAACTGATTGATGAAAAAATTGATGAAATAATGCAATTGAAAGAACAAGTAAAAGAGCTAAAAGAGCGAAACACTGAAATGATGTACACAATAAAAGCGTTAGCAAAAAAGAATTTTGAAGCAGTTAAAAAGACAGAAGATAAACTAAGCGATGAACTTATTAAAATGAACGAAGAGCAGAAAAAAGTAAATGCAGTGCTGATTAAAGCACTTGAAGATATTGAACAAAAAAACAACAAAATTGACGATTTGAATTTAGATCTTAGCGAAGCATTAAGTGAAACTGATATGGCAAAACTTGCAAAAATGGTTTACAAGCGGATATCACCAAATATTAGGAACACGCAAAAGAGTAATAAAAAGGGCAATAACAATATTGTGTTAATTGGCAGTGTGTTATTTATAGTAGTATCTTTAGCTATAATATACTATATAATAAAACATTAAGAAATGAAGCTTTTAAACAATTACAATAAAAATGTAAAAGTCATTACATTTTATAAAGTTGTAACAAAAAGATTTAACAAGGAGTTTGGTTTGAGAGATTGTAAAACTATTGCAATTATGGGGTTTAAGGGGGGAGTAGGAAAAAGCACGATTGCTAATTTTTTAGCTGAAAAGCTTGAAAATTCAGTGATTTTAAATTTAGATTTATACCAAGACGCAGAAGATTTTAACTCAAGTTATACTATAAATTTGAGCAAAAATCAAAAGATAGAAGAGATAAAAAATCAGAATGAATATGATTATATTGTAGTTGACGCAGGCGGGTTTGATGATGAGAGATTATCGAAAACGCAGATTGATTTATTTATATTTCCTACACGCACAGACTACAGAAGCATAAAAACGACAGTTGACAGTGCAACAACTATACTACAAAATAGCAAAAGTGTACTTAAAAATGTGATGTTTATATTTAATCAATATGAGAGTGAAAAAGAGCTAAATTCAGCAGTTGAAATTCTAAAAACAATTATTAATTTAAGTAATATTGTGGCAGACGATTTTTACTTTTTTGGAATTAAAAAAAGCAATGCAGTTAAGACAGCAATTGACAAAAAGATGAGCATAAAAGAGCTGATGAGTAGCAGTAAATTAGCAAGTCACACTTACAAAAGTTTTAATAATATGTTCGATGAATTAGCAAAAGAAGTAAAAGAGATCGTTGAAAATTAAAAGAAAAAGGGTAAGAGATGGGAAAGCTAAATATAAATTTAGGTAACAGAGAGATAAAGCCAGCAAAGAAGATTGAAAAAACGCATGCAAATTTAGAGCAGAAAAAAGAAAAAAAAGAGAGCGAAATTAAGCTTTATAAACAGAAAAAAAAGCCAAAAACTACTAAAATTTTAGGCTTTAGAGTTGATGAAGATGAACTAAAAAAGATAAATGAAACTTTAGAAAAAGAAGATATTACATTAACGCAATTGATTAAAGAAGCACTAAAAGAAAAAGGAGTATTGTAAAATGTTGAAATTACCAAAAAATTATTACAAATATGCTGAACTAAATTTGAACGAGCTTGAAAAAGATGTTGAAAACGATAAGATTAGTGTAAGTTTCACGACTTACATTGCTTGCAAAATTGAAAAACATTGTTTATCAGAAAACAAGAGCGTGACAAATTTTATAAAAGAAATTTTGATTGATAGTGATTTACTTGATGAAAGTGATCTTATAATGAGAGATCGAAGCAAACATAAATCTGAATTTATGAATAAAAATTGTAACAACTTTAAAGGCTTGAAAAGTTTTAAAGTTTATCATATAAGAATAAGTGAATACGCAAAAGCAAAACTTATTAAAAAATTAATCGAGCTTGAAACTGATTTGACTTGGTTTTTGAAGAGTAGAATGGTAAAAAGAGAAGTGAGCAGTAAAGATTATCAGATATTGCAACTTGAAGATTTAAGTTACTAAAGAGAGAGTTTATCTCTCTTTTTTTTGTTTGATATTTATAAAACCCTTGACATTTACAACAAAAAAAGATAGAATATATATAGAATGAAAAAAAGGATTTAAAGATGGATTTAATTATTGCTACGTGGCATGATCTGCAAAGTGCCGTGATTGATTTTTTGGGTATGAGCTTAAAAGAGCAATTTATAACAATATGTATTATTATTGTTGCAGTAGGTTTTTTCAGAGAAAAAGTTTTAAACAGATAAAAAAGGAGATAGAGCTATGTATTTAGAAGTAGAGTATTATGAAATCATATTTGAAATTGAAGAGCTGGAGCTTGACGGAGCAGGGTATAAATTGAAATTGAAAAAGAATGCTTTACCAAAAATTAATGAGTTTTTGAAAGAGCAGTTCGATAATGAGATTGCTGAAGCTATTGATGATGAAGAGACACTGAAAGAATTTAGTGATCAGAGAGAGATATTTGATGAAGAAGTTTTAATTTGTGAGAATAGTGAATTAAGAGACTTTGACAGACAGATATTTAAGATTAAGTTAAGTGATATTGAGAAGCTGATAGAGATGTAAAACACCCGTTAAACCACTGTTAAACACTTGTTAAACAACTGTTAAACACACGTTTAACATTTCAACGGAGAAGCGGATCTTGCCTAATAAGATTAACGCTTAAAGTTAATGAATGTTATCAATGGATAGAGAACAAAAGGCGTTAAGAAT
>NZ_FOXB01000066.1 GCF_900115615.1 Hydrogenimonas thermophila
TTTGCTTTCATCCATTTATATACCTCTATTGGATTCTTTGCTCCCATTAATATAGCTATTATCGATAAAAACATTATTACCGGCAAACTATACTGTCTCCCCTGTGGTCTTGCCTGTTCTGATATATGCTCTTTTAAAATTTTCAATAATTCTGGCTCCATTTTTTCTCCCGATATAAATATACTTTTTTGGCTTTATAGCAAAAAGTATTCCTTAGTATCGGAATGGGCTAATTCCTAGTTAAGTATATTTTAAATTAAGTATTAATTTTCATAATAACATATATGCTATTATTTACAATTTAAATTAAATAGAAAACTTAATAATATTTAAAATATAATTTATTTATTAACTCTGTTTCTAAATATATAAAATGTTTTTGCAGGAAAATTGCAGTAATACATATATTTATTTCGTCAATAAGAATAAAATTTGTTAAAAATGTTATAATCAAATAAATTATTATAGTTGAAAGGTTATTATGAATGTAAAATTGCTAATTATAAATCAAGTAAAAACTGTAGTGTAAAATTTATATTAATTGTTTATAGTATGTTTAAAATTGATGAACTATTAAAACAGTTTCATATAAGTAAAGAGGATATTCAGTTACGAGAAAAGCTTAAGAGTAAACTATGTACATTTAGTGCAGTTCTAGCTAATAATTTTTGTAAAAACTATCTTCAGAATGATGAGAAAATATATCATTATTATAATATTAATGAACTTATTAAAATAGTTAATAAGTTCATAATATTTATATTTACTGCTCCGATAGATAATAGATTTTTATACCACATATATAAAATAGGATCAATGTTTGCAAGTATAAAATTAGATTCTGCTATTCTAAAATATATATTTTGTTGTATTAATCAATTACTATATAAAATGTCTGAGCTTGACTCTATTATAAAAAACAATTTAGATCTTATTAGCCGTTTTTTAGCAATGGTTGAATATGTAATTATTGATTATACATATAGTAATACAACAAGTCCCAATAGTATTTCAAATAATACTCTAATTATTGCTATAGATAATATTTATAGGACTTTTATAATTCATAAAAACAATTTTTTGAAAATTGAAAAATATATGAAAAATGATAGTAGTGATGTATCTTTAATTAATTCAATTGAAAATAATCCATTAATGTGTAAGTCTCATGATGATTTGATTAGTTTTAGAAATCAGGTAGATTTGTTAAATAGATCAGGTATAGATATTGATGAAATTATATCTATATATAAAGATTGGAATATAGCTATATCGAAATTTAAAAGCTCTATAAAAAGTTGTAATGAAAATAAAAAAATATACTATTTTAACCAGCTAACACTTCTTAATAAAAAACTTAATAGTCAAATAGAAAGATTATTAAAATACTTTTCAACAAGCAGTTTTTTATCTCTACTTGCAGGATTAAAAGCAATACATGCAATACACAAGATTTTCTCTAAGCATAATCTTATTTTAGATTCAGAAGAAGATATAAAAACAAATATTATTGAGAGAGTAAAAAAAATTTTTGATGATGTAGTTCCTTGGGCTATTGAGGAGATAATAATAGATAGTAAATATTTGAATATTTTAGAGTATGATATTGTAAAAAAAGTAGAGTATGAAGAGTATATATTTTATTTTGGAATAAAACTTGTAAATATTGAAAATAGACAATATATAGAAGAGATATTAATGCTGCTATTGGAAGCAATTGAATTAAACTTCATTATGAAGAAACGTGAACAATCTCTTGTAGAGTTTGCAAAGAAGGCAGAAAGTGCAAATGGTGAAAAAGATGATTTTTTAGCTTGTATATCTCATGAGCTTAGAACTCCTCTTACTGCTATAAATGGTTTTTCTCAAATTCTTATGATGAGTCAAGATACTCCTGACAAAATTAAAAAGTATTTGGAAAAGATCAACAAAGAAGGAAATAGTTTACTTAATATGGTAAATACAATATTAGATTTTGCAAAGCTTGATGCTGGAAAAGTAGATTATAATCAGAAGATGAGTAAAGTGATTTTTATAATCAGAGAGGTTAAATTATTAACAATTCATATGGCAAATAGAAAAAATATTTCACTAAATATATCTGTAGATGAAAATCTTACCCTTATGATTGATCCTGAACTTTTTAAGCAGGTTTTACTAAATTTGATCAGCAATGCTATTAAATTTACACCTGAAAATGGGAAAATAAATTTGACAGCAAGTTATAATGAACAATATAAAGAGTATATATTTTCTATTTGTGATACAGGAGTAGGTATTGCAAAAGAGGACCAAACAAAATTGTTTCATTCTTTTGTTCAAATTGAGAATATTTACCAAAAGAGTGTAGCTGGCAGTGGTTTAGGGCTTATGATCTGTAAAAAGATAATAGAAGATCTTCACCAAGGACGCATATGGGTTGAGAGTAAACCTGGTAATGGTAGCTGCTTTTATTTTTCTATTCCGGTTGAAAATATTGATTAAAATAAGGCTATGTATAGTTTTATGAAATAATTTCTTTTTTTTAATTAAAAAATGCCGATATTAACTATAAAGTATAGTTTATAACGGAGTTCAAATGCCAATTCACGTTGATCCATCTAAATTTCAAAGACCGGAGTGGCACGACTTTCCTAGTAAAGTTCCTAAGTTGGCTGACAAAGATTACTCTCAAAGAGAGTTAGATCGTATAAAAAAAGAGCCTACAGAGGTGAATATTGACGGAGATGTCTATACAGCGAGCAGAGTCAGCTTTAAACGGATGAGTAGAGATGAACTAAGATATGAAGAGATAGACATTAATTCGTTAAATCTTACAACAGAAACAACAGGCAAAGATCCGGTTGACAGAAGAGTTATAGTAGCCTTTAGAGATCCAAACGATCCTGAAAAGGTGATTGCATTTAAACTAGATAGAGATGTAGTAAAAGATCTAAAAAAGGCATTCTCTTCCAAAGATTTTTTTCAAAGAGATGATGGAATTTTAAGATTAAATGGCGATGCTGAAGAGTATTTGGCTGGATGGTATCAAGATATAAAATATAGCAGAGGGTATGAAAAGGCTGATCTAAATAAAAATGGTCGAATTGATGAGAATGAAAAAGGCGATCTCAAGATAGGTTTTGATCGTACTACATATTATGACTATTTGGGTGACAAGATAGTCTCTGCAAATCTCAAAGCAGATGGTTTGAAGTATCAAAAATATTCAGAGACTTTAGACCTTCCAAACGAAGAACGGGGTGGGCTTAATTCAATAGCTAGTAAAGCTTTAAAATATGAAAAAACGATAGAAAAAGAGTTAAATCATACACTAAAACTAGATAAAGACAAAGATGGAGTAGTTACCCTTAAAGAGGGGTTAGTCGATTTTACAGCAAAAAATCAGAGTGTAGAAGAGAGAGTTGTTGAAGATATAAAGATACGTCACGAAGATATGATTAGAAGAGATCTTATAAAGATAGACAATTTTCATGTGCTTAGATCAAAAGATATTTCATTTCAAAAAAGTTTTGAAGAGCAAAGAGCGTATGATAAGTATATGAAAGAGTATTTTGAGTATATGAAAAATAGTTTTGATTTTGATGAGTTGGAAAAAGCAATAAAAGAGGCAGGGTTTGATAGAGAGACCAAAGATGATGAGGAAGAGAGTATAGATAGTTTGGATGTTATAACTTAAGGGTAGCACAGTATGAGAATAGATAGTGCAGGTTCATATGGATCATTTGAAAATTTATATAAAGATAGAGTTTCAATCTCAAAAGATACATTGGATGAAGCTAAGAGAATTGATAGAAGTGCAGATGAAGCTATTGTTATATTTGACAAGCAGATCATATCTCTTAAACAAGATACATTAAACACATTGCAAGATATATATAAAAATGATTTTATTGAACGAGATGGTATCTTTATAGCAAAAGGTGTAGCGAAAGATTATCTAAATAAAATCTCAAACTTTGTCTTAAATGATCTAAAGGTAGCAGAAGCTGATAAAAATAGAGATGGAGTTATAAGTGTAGCTGAGTCTTTAGATCTAAAAAGAGTCGTTAATTTACAAAATGGTTCGTTAGATAGAGCAAGAGATCATTTACCATCAGAGATTGTTAAAGAGATGAGCACAGATAACTCATATTTTATGTCAACCAGTGAAATAATAGATCTTCATATAAACATAGATAAAAATAGAGATGGAAAAGTAACTGTTGATGAGATAGTTGAAGATATGGCTCAAAGAGCCGGTTCAGAAGATAGATATGAAGATATTTTAGAAAAGTTACAAAAGGAGTTGGAAAAATTGCAAAAAGAGTTGGGGCGGTTAAATCAAGAGTTACAGTTAAGTGTTGATGATAATAGAAAAGAGATGCTTTTAAAACAGATCAGATTTGTAAGTACAAAGATGAATACTGTAATAGCAGAGATAGAAGAGATAATGGAGCAGTTGTCAAAATGAATTAGGTAAAGCGGTATGGAGTTTGTTGTTATAATTATTGGCTTGGTGGTGATCTTAGTGATATTTGGGTATAGTCGTTGGCAGATAGAAACAGATAGATTATATTCTAAACTCTCATCTAATAGCAATACCATAAAATCATTAAAGTATAACTCTGATCAATTGAATGGATTACCTAAACCTGTGCAAAGATATTTTAAAACTGTTCTAAAAGAGGGGCAGTCTATGGTCTCTTCAGTTACCATAGAGCATACCGGAACTTTTAATATGAGTGAAACAGGAGAATTTTGGAGACCGTTTAGCTCTATTCAAAGAGTTACTATTGATAGACCTGGATTTGTTTGGAGTGGTAAGATTAAGTTAATTCCAGCTTTAGCAGTATGTGTAAATGATGCCTATATTGCAGGAAAAGGTCTGCTTAAAGCATCTTTTGCCGGATTAATTTCATTAGTAAAAGAAGAGGGAAGTTGTGAGTTAAATAGGGGCGAATTGATGCGCTTTTTTGCTGAGTCTGCTTGGTATCCTACAGCACTACTGCCAACTCAAGGTGTTAGATGGGAAGAGGTAAATAGCTTTTCTGCTAGAGCAGTAATGAGAGATGGTGAGATTAGTGTAACACTGCTCTTTAGTTTTAATGATTATGGTCTCATTGAGTCTGTATATGCTGATGCAAGAGGACGTAGTGTAAAAGGTGAGATAGTTTTAACACCTTGGGAAGGGCGGTGGAGCAGATATGAAGTGCATAATGGAATGCTTATTCCTACAGAAGGTGAAGTTGCTTGGATTCTTCCTGATGGGCGCAAACCTTATTGGCGTGGTCGCATTGAAAAAATAGATCATAAATTTTCATAATGTCATTAGAAAGCCAGACAGAAGAAAGAAGATCACAGATATAAGTGCCGATAAGAGAGCCCAAGGAAGTTGTGTTTTTACGTGAGCTATGAGATCGCACCCTGCAGCCATTGCAGAGATGATGGTGGTATCTGAAATCGGTGATGCGTGATCGCCAAATACTCCGCCTGATATGACTGCCGCTATACTTAAAGGTAGAAGAGCTGTAGCATCTGCACCTATACCGGCGGTTATGGTAATTGCGATTGGCATCATAATAGAAAATGTTCCCCAGCTTGTACCTGTAGAAAAGGCGATAATTGCCGAAAGCAAAAATATGCCTGTAGGCAGTAGAGCAGGGTGTAGAATGGCATTTGCAAAGTGAGATATATAAACTCCGGTTCCCATCTTTACCGTTACATCACCTATAGCAAAGGCAAAAAGTAAAATTCCTGCAATCGGTAGCATTCTTTTAGCACCTGTAAAGATAGAGGTTAAGATCTCTTTTGGTGGCAAAATTTTTTTGATTTGGTAGTAGATAGATGTTATGAGAACCGATCCCATAACTGCTGAAAATACAGATGTTGAGCCGCTACCTTTAAGCATATTTCCATCACCTGTAATGAAGAGAAAAACAAAAACTAAAATAAGCATAGAGAGTATTGGTACGATAAGGGCAAATATATCTCCATCTTTTTTTAAATCTGTTAAATTTATAGGTTCAACTTTTGTATATGAGGGAAAATCTATCTTTTTAAAGATAGTAAAAAGAACAATTAAAATAGAAAAAATAGCATAAAAGTTAAAAAGCAGGGCAGTACCCAATAGTTTAATTGGCTCTGCTGAAATTGTACCGGCTTCTATTTGTGCTCCAATCAGTCCAAGAAGCAAGGCTCCCCAAGCATTTAGTGGAAACATTGTACATATTGGAGCAGATGTAGAGTCGCAGATATAGGCAAGTTTCTCTCTTGAAGTTCCAAATTTGTCGGTTATTGGACGGCTTACAGTACCGGCTATAAGTGATGTAATGGATGATTCAATAAATATGGCAACACCTATGAAAAATGGGAGCAGTTCAGCCTCTTTTCTGTTTGTAATGAGGCGTTTCCCTTTTTGTAAAAAGTTGATAAATCCGCTTACACCGCCGCTTCTTTGGATCAGTTCTATAATAGAGCCTACAAAGATTGCAAAAACCAGCGTTTTTACAACCCATCCCTTTTCAAAAAGAGATGCAATACCTTTTATGCTTTCAACTACTGTAGAAGTAATATTTTGTTCCATTATAAAGTAGCCACTTATTACTCCAATTAGAAGAGAAACTGTAACATTTCTTGATATAATGGCTAAAATTATTGCAATAATAGCCTTTTTATAAAAAATAACTTAAAAAGGACAAAAAAATAAAAAAGCAATAGCTTTTTAAAGCTATTTTAAAAACAACCAATTTTCAAGAGATTTTTCTCTTGAAATGAGTTTGATTTTGAAAGCACTTTTAAGAGTTTAATCTAAAATTATAACTTTAGATTAGAGTGCTTTTACAATCAAACTAAGTTGGTTTGATTGACAATTAAAAGGTGATGGCACTATTACAATTCCATCATCAATTTGAAGTAAATTAGCTTTAGTTCTTTAACTTATCACTGTCTAACCATAGCAAAAACACGAGAGGGGTTATAAGGTTCATTGTTTTTAAAGATGGCATAGATAATTGT
>NZ_FOXB01000067.1 GCF_900115615.1 Hydrogenimonas thermophila
ACAACACACTACTATATATCAAATGAGTATAATGATGCAAAAACTTTTTTAACAAAAATTCTTTATGAATGGAGTGTTGAAACAATGCACTTTTACAAAGATACTGCATTAAATGAAGATAAATGCAAAGTCAATAAAGGTGCTTTTGCATTATCTATTCTTAGAAGCTTCGTTATCAATATTTTACATTTGAATAAAGTTGAAAATATTGGTAGAAAAATTGTTGAAACAACATATGATCTTACAGAAGCTTTAACACTTATTTGTATGACAAGAATCAAGTATGGACTTATTAAATGAATATTAGGGTTGGAATGGGCTACCATACTTCTATTTTTTTTCTAATATATTTTTCCAACTCCATAACTAAAACTAGTCCAAAAGCGAGTAAAAGAAGTTCATCCCACACTCTCATAGGAACAGGTTCAACAGAGAGTAGCTTTTGCGTAAAAGGTATGTGAAGTGCTGCAGTATGTACACCCTGAGCTACTATGACAGAAAGAATAAGTAAAGGATTTTGAAGATGATTGATTTTAAACATAGGTAAATGTTCACTTCGACTGTTAAATACATGTACATTTTCAAAAAGCACCATTAGCATTAGTGTTAAATTTCTTGCAGAATCAGTTTCATAACCAGCGTTTAACAGATAGTAAAATAGCCCAAATGCTACAACCCCCATATAGAGACCACCAATAGCTATGCGTTTAATCATTACAGTATTAAAAATTGCTTCATTTGGAGAGCGAGGAGGGCGGTTTAAGATGCCAGGTTCAGCTTTTTCAAGCCCTAATGCTACATCTTGAATGCCGTTAGTTACAAGGTTAAGCCATAACAGATGTATAGGCAACAGTGGTACAGGTGTAGAAAAGATAAGAGACAAAAGAACCAAAATAATTTCAGCAAAACCTGTAGAAATAAGCAGATGGACCACTTTTCTTATATTATCATAAGCTCTTCGTCCCTCTTCAATGCCGTTAACTATAGATGGAAATGCATCATCTGTAAGAATCAGATCGGCACTCTCTTTAGCTACATCTGTTCCTGAACGCCCCATAGAGATGCCTATATTGGCAAATTTTAAAGCAGGTGCATCATTTACTCCATCACCTGTAACTGCAACATACTCTCCAAGCTGTTGAAATGCTTGAACAATTTGTAGTTTTTGTGCCGGTGCGACACGTGCAAAGACACGTTTATCTGCAATCTCTTTAGGATCAGATCCATTTTCAGCCCAACGATTGAGTTTTTCTGCATCCATAACCTCTTCTGGACTCATAGCTATTTCAAGCTCTTTAGCTATGTGGTAAGCAGTAGAAGGGTGATCTCCTGTTATCATTGCAACAGCAATTCCTGCTTGCTGACACCTCTTTACAGCCTCTTTTGCTCCATCTCTTAATGGATCTACAATAGCTGAAAAACCGATCCACTCAAACTGCTTTTGTTTTAGCAAAGTTTCTATATCAGCAATATTACTGTTTGCTTTTGCTACTGCAATAATTCTATAACCATTTGCAGCTTTTTGATCTATTAAATCCATCAATTGTCGCTGTTCATCTTCATTTATATCTATATAATCTAAGATTACTTCAGGTGAACCTTTTATGACGTGCAGATAGCCTTCATTATCTTTTATAGTTGCACCTGACATCTTTTTTGCAGACTCATAAGGCATTACATCTACTCTTTTTGACTCAAGCAAGGTTTCAAAAGATGGCTCTTTTTTAAGTGCAAACATTGCAAATGCTACATCTACCTGATCGCCTTCTAAAGATGAGATACTCTCTTTTTTACTCATATGCGCTTCATTGGCTACGACCAATGTTTTGGCAATAGTCTCAGACATCTCTTGAGGGTCTTTAATGACTTTATCGGGGGTAATAAACTCTTGTATATGTAGTTGATTTTCAGTCAGTGTACCTGTTTTATCAGTTGCGATTATTGTACATGAGCCAAGACCCTCTATTGCTGCTAGTTTTCTTACTATTACATTTCTTTTACTCATTGCAACCGCTGCTGCAGCAAGAGCTACTGTAATTGCAACAGGCAATCCTTCTGGTACAGCAGATACAAAAAGAGCAAGAATAAGAAAAAATATCTCAGCAATCTCCATATGACGATAGAGTGCTATGAAAAATAGAAAAACAGATGCTACTGTTACAGCAATTGCAATATTTTTTGAAAATCTTTCAAGACGCTCAATTAATGGAATTTTTGCCTTACTTTTTTGTGCCAGCATTTCGGCAATTTTACCTATTTGTGTTTGCAGACCAACAGCTACAACAACACCTTTGCCTCTTCCAGAAGTTACATATGTCCCTGCAAAGAGCATATTTGACTGATCTGCTACAGGAAGTTCAATATCTTCAAAAACCTTTTCAGCACTCTTTTTAACTGCAACAGACTCTCCGGTAAGCAGTGACTCATCAACCATCAAATCTCGACTCTCAATTAGTCGAATATCTGCAGGAACTTTGTCACCACTCTCAAGCAAAACAATATCACCAATAGTCAAATCTTTTGCTTCAATACGACTTATTTGAGAGTCACGTAAAACATTTGCATATGTTTTTACACTAGATTTAAGAGCTTGTGCCTTTTGAGCGGCTGAATGCTCCAGATATGTTCCAATGACAGCATTAATACCTAAAACAGCTAAAATAAACCATGCATCAACTACTTCGCCAATTATAAAACTGATAGTAGAAGCAATAAGAAGAATAATGATTATTGGACTTTTGAACTGTTCAAAAAATGTTAAAAGAAGAGGTTTTGTTTTTGATTCTGGTAAACTATTTGGTCCATAATGGCCAAGACGCTTTTGCGCCTCAGCTTCAGTAAGACCTGAAGGAGAGCTTTCTGTAACTTTTAGTGTCTCTTCAATGCTGAGAGTATGAAAAGCCTCCATATGATTTTCACTACTTTTTAATTGTTACAACAATTGCTCCACGAAGGTCGCCCATTTTGTATCCGGTTGCTTTGTCTGTTGGGTAGAATTTTGCAATTGTTTTTTCTAATTTAGGATCAATATTGGTACCATGACACTTTAAACAGACTTTTTTTGCTATTTTTAAAGGTTTGTAAAACTTATATCCACCATCTGTTTCTTGTATCAAATGACGAGGTAGTCTAACTCCAGTTTCGTGCAATGTCTGAAGTGCTTCAAGAACTTTTCTCTCGTCTTTTTCAGCTTCATTGGCAGGATTTCTTGGTTTTAGTGTAATGCGTTTTACACTAACATTTTTACCAAGTTTTTCATCTACTTTAGCTGTAAGTTTTGCAGCATTCAGAGCACAAAAGTTGAGTGCATCAGCAGGTCCACCACTTTTCATATGCTTTTTCATATTTCCACCTAAGGTTTTTAGAAGAAGCTTAGTTGCATTTTGACCAGTCTTTACTACTTGAGAAATTTCACCATCTCCTTTTTTAGGTTTTGGACCCATAGCATTTTGACCACTCTGAGATGCAAAAAGCATTACTGAAGTCATCAATCCTATAAATGTTAACCGTCCTATATTCATAACACCCCTCCATTTAATAATTTTATCTTAATTATACTCAATATTATTATAGTTTTATTTAATTAAAATGACTACTTTTTATATTCAACAACTCTATTAACCATCCTTGTATTAAAGATGCTATTAACGTATACGTAATCAATACAATTGTAAATAGTATACCAAAATAGTCTATCATAATTGGAAGAAGAGGAATTTTAATTGATCTTGCATAAAAGAATGTAGCAATCAACCCTTTTTTAAGACCATGCTGTTTTAAGTCTTCAATCATTGGATACCAAGCATACATTGGACCATGACTTAATATTCCTGCAATTAAAGATACTGCCCATCCTCTCCATCCACTCTTTTTACCAAGATGACGAGCCACCTCTTTTGGTTTAAAAAAATAGTTAATGATTGCCGTAAATAAAATTACAAGCAAAAATATAGGAATTATCTTTAAAAGTACCAACCCGCTCTCATAAAGTGCCTGAAATAACTTTTGCGAATTTAAAAAATAGAGAATAATGTACAATAGTACAACAGCAACAAATAAAGGGATCCCTTTTAATTTCATTTTAATAACTCCACTGTCCAAGCTGTTAGAATAGAAACTAGCAATGTAAAAATAAATGCCAATATATTTCTATAAAAAGTAAATTGTTTTCCTAAAACTTCTGCTTCTGCCGGAAGTTGTACTATGCCAAGAGTAACCCAAGCCAAAATAAATGCTGTCACAGCATATAAAGATATGCCTTCTTCAAGCAACTCTCCTCCTATAATATAGCTAACAAATGGCTGTCCTACAGCAATAGCACCGGTAACTGTTCCTATAAGTGTATCTTTAACACTATTACCTGTAAAGAGTTTTGCCAGCATCTCTTCTGTAATAAATGTTTGAAAAATACCTACCAACCCAATAATTGCTAAAATCATTGGCATCATTGACATAAAATTTGTAAAAGAGTTTTTCAACGCTTTTTTAAATGACCTTTGCTTCTGCTTCATAAGTTTTTCCTGATATTCCGACTTTTTTATACAGTTTGCCTAATTTTATCTAAGATAGACAAAATATTAAAGAAGATATAATCAAGTTATCACAATAATCAGGAGAAATTATGGATATAACATTTGATATGTTCATCGAGACAGAAGTGCCTGAAGGAGAGGTTATTATCTCAAGAACTGACCTTAATGGTATTATTACTTATGTCAATGATACATTTGCCAAAATTTCTGGCTACAGTGCAGAAGAGTTGATTGGAAAACCTCATAATATTCTTCGACATCCAGATATGCCAAAATCAGTTTTCAAAGATTTATGGGATACGATAAAAAGAGAGGAAAACTGGAGTGGCTATGTAAAAAATATGCGTAAAGATAGAGGATACTACTGGGTTTATGCTGAAATCTCCGGTGTATATAAAGATGGCAAACTGGTTGAGTATAAATCTATGAGATCTCCTGTTCCTAAAGAGAAACGTATAGAGATGCAGTATATATATGATGATATGCGCAAAGCAGAAGGTGAATCAGTAAGAATGGTAACTTATTTGCCATATGAAACATATGAAAAACTAAAGCGTATTACAGATGAAAAAAGCAAAAGTATTGATGAGATAATTGATAATACTCTTATATAGGTAGCTTACCGCCAAATTCCATATTATGGAATTTGAGGCGGTGTAATCTCTTTTGAGAGTAGGGCATAGCTTTTACCTACACGTGCAAGAGGTTCATAATCAATCATTAGTCTCTCTATATCTTTAATGCAGGAATCATCAATAAACTGCTGTTTAATTTCAACAATAAGAGGAATAGTTTTACTTCCTTTCAGATCAACCTCTTGGTAAAGCTCACAAAAGAATGCTGCTGGTGATCCATCAACCATTGGTGGAAAGCCATCAATAAGTTTTTTCATTGGAATATTAAAGGCTTCAGATTCACTTTCGCTATGTGCCATCTCTTTAGAGCTAAAATGCATAGACTCTAGTTGCTCCGGTTTAACCAAACAAACAGTACATTTTTTGTTTTTTCTAATATTTGCAAGCGTATCTTTTGGCATGCCGTCACTTTTGTGACCTATAGATATTATCATTGTAGGAGGATTTGAAGATAATCCGGTAAAGTAGCTAAAAGGTGCAACATTAACAATGCCCTCATTTTCGGTTACGACCCAAGCAATAGGGCGGGGAATAATTGTTTGTGACATAAGTTTATAGTTGTCAAGAGGTTTTGTTTTAGTGTAATCAAATATCATTTTACATCCTTGCTTTTTGAGCTAACAATCAACTAACTATGTTTTTATATTATGCTGTTTAACTTTTAGAAGGTTAACATAAATATACTTGAGGAGGAATATAACAATGAATGTAAATGGAACTGGTTCAATGATGCAAACACAGATGCAGATGAGAAAAATGGATGGTACTGGTGGGGGTAATGGCGGTGCTAATGGTATGAGAGATATTATGCAAAGTTTATCTCCTGATGAACGTAATACATTAAAAGAGCAGTTAAGTTCAGTAAGTGAAGAAGATAAAAAATCTTTAATAGAACAAATGAAAGAAGTTGATAAAACAAACATGAGTAGTGATGACTATTTTCAAACTTTACTTGATATTGTAAATCAAACTAATACAGAAAATAGTTCAAATAACATTTTGTCTATATATGCATAAAGAAAATATTTAAAAAAGCCTTTTTATAAAAAATAACTTAAAAAGGACAAAAAAATAAAAAAGCAATAGCTTTTTAAAGCTATTTTAAAAACAACCAATTTTCAAGAGATTTTTCTCTTGAAATGAGTTTGATTTTGAAAGCACTTTTAAGAGTTTAATCTAAAATTATAACTTTAGATTAGAGTGCTTTTACAATCAAACTAAGTTGGTTTGATTGACAATTAAAAGGTGATGGCACTATTACAATTCCATCATCAATTTGAAGTAAATTAGCTTTAGTTCTTTAACTTATCACTGTCTAACCATAGCAAAAACACGAGAGGGGTTATAAGGTTCATTGTTTTTAAAGATGGCATAGATAATTGTTATCA
>NZ_FOXB01000068.1 GCF_900115615.1 Hydrogenimonas thermophila
CAAAAATTATTAAAAAAATACCTTTACATCCATATACAGTTGCATTTTTAGGTGGAGTTCTTCTTGTAATATTGGCATTGATTTTTGGAGATATATATCTTGGGCTTGGACTTGAAACCATAAAGAATACTCTTAACCATGATCCATACTTTTCAAAAGATATCCCTTGGTACGCTTTTTTACTCAAAACTCTCTTTACTTCAATTACTCTTGGTGTAGGAGGAAGCGGAGGAATAATTACACCAATTTTCTATATTGGTGCTACAAGTGGACATCTATTTGGTCAATTAGTTGGAAATGATCATATTGCACTATTTGCAGCACTAGGATTTGTAAGTGTTTTAGCCGGAGCTGCCAATGCACCTATTGCAGCAACAATTATGGCAGTTGAACTTTTTGGGCTTGAAATAGCACACTATGCTGCATTGAGTGCGGTTATAAGCTTTTTAATCACAGGACATAGAAGTGTATTTCCATCACAAATTCTTGCAATGAAAAAATCTGAAATGTTAGATGTTACAGTAGGAGAAGAAGTTGAAAAAACTGAAGTAGATCTTGAAGATACGAAAATTGGAAAAATTAAAGATATAAAAGAGCGTATAAAAAGACGTAGAGAAAAACTAAAAAAGAAAAAAATACGTAAAGTTAAAAACTCAAAAAAATAGTACATATTATTTTATTTATAAATGAATTAGAAAAAAAATGATATTATAAAGTATATTTAATAATATAAAAAATAAGAGGTGGAAATGGCATTATTAGATAATGATAAAGATGTGTTACCATTAAGCAGTATTGCTGAATTATTAAGTGCGAAGGTACGTACATTAAAGATGTATGAAGAAAAAGGATTATTACCTAAAAAAAATGGAGATTCTTCAAAAAAATTATACTCAATAAACGATATTAGACTTATAGCTTTTACACATTATCTTGCCAGCGTAAAAAAAATTAATGCTAATGGAATAAGATATATATTAGATATGCTTAATAGCAATATGGATGAAGAAACAAGAAATGACTTTTTAAATAAAGTTGAAAGTAAAATGGAAACACTTTCGGGTAAGGATATTACTGATGTTGATACAATTTAAATTGAAATTATTTTTATTGCATTTATGATAGTATCAAAAATTTTATCTAACTCATTAATTTTTATAATATAAGGAGGCATAACATAAATAACATTACCTAGTGGTCTAATTAAAACACCATTTTGTAAGGAATGACGGTATATATTTAAACTAATGTCTCTACTTGCATAAGTTTTTTTTAATTCAATAGCAACTATTAAGCCTTTTTGCCTAACTGATTGTACTTGTTGAAGCTTTTTAATTTCTTTTAACCTAATTTTCATCATTAAAGCTAAAATCAAATTATATTCTTTTGTTGTTTTAAGTTCTAATAAATCTAAAGAAGCATTTGCTGCTGCACAAGCTAAAGGATTACCTGTATAGCTATGAGAATCAAGAAAAGATTTTCCTGTATGATAATCACAATAAAAAGCATTATATATATCATCAGTTATTAATGTTACTGATAAAGGAAGATAGCCTCCCGTAATTCCTTTTGATAAACACATAAAATCAGGTGTAACTTTAGCCTGTTCACAAGCAAACATTGTTCCGGTTCTACCAAAACCAACAGCTATTTCATCTGCTATAATATGAACTCCATAATAGTTGCAAAGTTCTTTTAATTTACTAATATAAGAAGCATCATACATAGCCATACCACCAGCACATTGTACAAGTGGTTCAATAATAACTGAAGAGACTTTACCTTTATATTGTTTAAGTAATTTTTCCATATCTTCAAGAGCTTCTTCTTCATTATGTAGTGCAGGAGACTTTGCTTGAAGTGTTTTGATAAGTATATCACTATATATATCTTTATATAAACTTACTCCACCAACGGCTAAAGCACCCATTGTTTCACCATGATAGCTATTTTCTAATGAGATAAAATAGGGACGTGTTTCACCTTTATTATAGTAGTATTGAAAGCTCATTTTTAGTGCGATCTCTATTGCACTTGAGCCATTGTCTGCAAAAAAAACTTTATTTAATCCATCAGGAGATAGTTGAATTAATCTTTTGGCAAGATCTATTGCTGGCTTATGTGTAAAACCTGCAAATATAATATGCTCTAGAGTATCTATTTGTTCTTTAATTTTTTTATTAATATACGGGTTTGAATGTCCAAAAAGATTTACCCACCAACTACTTATTGCATCAATGTAGGCATTATCATCATAATCATATAGATATACTCCTTTTGCACTTTTTATTGGTATAAGTGGCAAATTTCTTTCATATTCTTTCATTTGTGAACAAGGATGAAAAATATAGTTTAAATCTTCTTTAATATATTGAGTGTTATTCATTTTTTCCTTCCTAGTCATTAAGTATTAATTTGTTATATAAGAGTTTCAAAGCAGTATCTGCATGATGTTGTGCTATTCCTATATGAAATGAGAGTTTTGCTGGAGCCTGATCTAGCATTTCAATATCTATATTATTATCTTTTAGTACTGTTACTGCATCTGCGATAGCATAAGAATTATATTTTAATCCTATTCCTACCATACTCAATATAGCTAAGTCATATACAACATCTATTACATCAGGAGATAATTTTTCTTCTATCTCAGCTCTTAGATTATTTATATTTCCTGTTAAGTCTTCTTTTTTTAATAATACTGCAATATCATCTTTATCTGTTGGGTAAAAATAAGTATTTATCTGGTATTTGTTAAAGATACTTAGTAGTCCTTCCATAAAACCTATTTCTTCTCCAAGACCATCTTTTTCAAGATATATGTATGCCATATTATCAAGTTTTGCAATACCAACAACATCTTCAGTATGTACTCTTTCATTGAGTATTATAGTACCACTAGCTGAAGGACGATTAGTGTTTCTTATGTTGATAGGAATATTTCTTTTTTTACAATTTATCATCGCATCAAAATGGAAAACATTAAATCCTTTTGTTGATAGCAGTCTAATTTCTTTAAACGTTAATCTTGGAATAACATCTGCATCTTTTATAATTCTTGGATCAACTTCATAAACACCATCTATATCACTCCAGTTTTCATAAAGTGATGCATTTATTGAATATGCTAACTCTCCACCAGTTAAGTCAGAGCCTCCTCTTGATAAAATTGCAACATCACCATTTTGGGTAACTCCATAAAAACCTGGCATTATACAAATTTTATCTTCCGTTTTGAGTTTTTCAAGATTAGTATAAGTTTTATCAATTATTTTTGCATCTAAATAATCATCATTTAAAATAAATCCTATATCTTCTGGTAATACTAGTTGTGTATTAATTCCACTTTTATTAAAATATTCAGCAATAATTTTTGCATTATAATGTTCTCCTCTGGAAGCCAAAAAAGCAATTTTTTTCTTTTCTTTTAAAGTAGTTTTAAAGTCATTTTCAAGAAAAGGAATTATTTTTTCTTTAGATATATCTAAGTCATTACATAATGTAGAAAACTTTTTTATAACAGCTTCTTTACTATCATTTGTACTTATTCTTTTTTTACTTAAATGCTGTCCTTTAAGTGCAATATTTATAAGATGATCGGTTATTTTTTCATTATATTTCTCATCTCTGCCTGGAGCTGATACAACGATATATTTTCTATTTTTATTATCTTTTATGATTTCTTTAACTTTTTTAATTTGAATAGCATTCTCTACTGAACTACCACCAAATTTACAAACTATTTTTCGTCTCATTTTTTTCCTTTATAGGTTATTTGTGTTATATAAAAATGTATTTCTATTTAGTTATTAATTTATTATTTACTTGTTCAGTTATTTGTTGAAAATTTTTAAGATTATCATTTATAGATATTGATAAGGTTTTTATTTTTTGTAAAATATTTTGTATTTCATCTCTATACAACCCAAGTGTTAATTCAATATCATTTATATTTCTATTCAAACTTTCTGATACTTTATCAATATAATCCGCAACAATTAAAACACTTTTTCCTTGCTCACCTATATGTGCTGCTTGAATAGTTGCATTTATGCCTAATAGTCCAAGTTCATCTGAAATTTTTTTTGCTGTTATTATATTTTCATTTAAAGAATTCATTTTTATTAATAGATTTTCTATATTAGTTTTAATAATATATAGTTTTTCTTTATCTGAATTATTTTTTTTAATATATTCATTCATTAAAAAATCAAATTCATTCATTAAAAAATCTTGTAATGTCTTATATTGTTTTTCTAGTTCTTTATTTTTATTTTTTAAATTATTTATTTTGTCAGAACTTTTATCAAGAATATTTTCTAATTTTTCTTTTTTGTTATATAAGATTGTGTATGATTTTTTTAATTCATTAAGTTCTTTTCTTATTGAATTATTCTCATTTTCAAGTTCTTTAATATTACAAAGCAATATATCATTATCTTCTGTTAGTTTTAATATAGTTTCTTGTTGTTCGTTTATTAAATTTTTAGATGATTTAAACATTGACTACCTCCTACAAAGGAGTATAGTCGTCAAGAGATAAAAAAGGTGCTCTTTTATGTTTTGCAGCAAATGGTTCAACAGGAGTGTTTTCTACACTATTATAGACAAAAAAAGCATTAGTTCTGTCATAAGGAGATATATTGTCAGGTGAACCATGCATAATATTTCCATCATGAAAGACTAAAGTTCCTTTTTTACCAAGAGCAGCAACAAGTTCAGTATTTTTACTTAAGTGCTTTATTGCTTTTAAACTTGGTACGCCATATTCTTGCTTTTTAAGAGATTGTTTGTAATTGTCTTTAGGAGTTTTACCAGCACATGAAACAAATTTTTTATGACTCCCCGGAATTAAGTATAATGGTCCGTTGTAGTGCGTGTTATCAGTTAGCATAATCCATGCAGTTAAAACACGGCAACGAGGTAAACCATCTTCTGCATGCCAAGTTTCAAAGTCTGAATGCCAAGGAAAAGATTTTCCTTTATATGCTGGTTTTATATTAATGCGACTATGATGAATATAAGCATTTGAACCTAGTATATGCTCTATTTTATCAACTATTCTCCTGTCTTTCATTAATTTATTAAATATAGGATGAAATAGATGTTGAGAAAATATTGTTCTTACTTCATCACTATCTGGTTCAGTTATATACTCTTCTTTTTCTTTTAATTCTGGAGCATTTTTTAAACTAAACAAAGCATTATTAAATTCATTAACTTCCTCTTCTGAAAAAAAGTTTGGAAAGATAATAAAACCATTTTGTTCATAAAAAGAAGCCTCTTCTGGCTTTAATGAATATTCACCTACTGGTTTTCCATAAATAACTGGATCTACTCTATCTAAAATATCCTCTTTCTCCATTCTAGTTGGATAGTAGTCTTTCATATTTTCTCCTTTCGTTGATTAGTTTAATAGCACTTTTTATGACATTAGATATATTTGCTTTTATCCATCTTTTATCCATCCATTCTTGTGGTCTAACTTCAACTCCTTGTACTAATGTTGCAAAATGTAAATGATCTCCCATTGCAAAACCAGTTTTACCTGTATTTGCAATGTAAGAATTAGCCTTTTTATAAAAAATAACTTAAAAAGGACAAAAAAATAAAAAAGCAATAGCTTTTTAAAGCTATTTTAAAAACAACCAATTTTCAAGAGATTTTTCTCTTGAAATGAGTTTGATTTTGAAAGCACTTTTAAGAGTTTAATCTAAAATTATAACTTTAGATTAGAGTGCTTTTACAATCAAACTAAGTTGGTTTGATTGACAATTAAAAGGTGATGGCACTATTACAATTCCATCATCAATTTGAAGTAAATTAGCTTTAGTTCTTTAACTTATCACTGTCTAACCATAGCAAAAACACGAGAGGGGTTATAAGGTTCATTGTTTTTAAAGATGGCATAGATAATTGTTATCA
>NZ_FOXB01000069.1 GCF_900115615.1 Hydrogenimonas thermophila
CACTCATTATTACGGCAAGAAAACTATTGCAGATTATCTATGCAATCTATGTGCATAATACACCTTATGATCCTAAGAGAGTATTTGTTGCACAACCAACAAAATAGATAGCACTTCCTCTTGATTGTATTTGTGCCATTGACAATGAATTGTTAAAGAGCTAACACAACAACAAAAATCAAACTATATCGGCTCTATTAAACTACAAGCCGATACCTTGTTAGTGTTATTGATGAAACTTATGTTTCATCATCAAAACACTTCGCAGTTTTGAAGTGTTTTAAAAATGAAACAAAAAGGTATGTTTTTTTTTAAAATTTCAGCCGTTTAAGTTGTTTCTTATAAAACGGCTTCATATACTTTTATGAAAATAGGTGATAGCAAAAACTCCTCTTTTGTATCAATAGTACCTTTTTTTAAGTGTATAAGCTCTTCATTTTTAATATCAGCTACAATAGCTTGCATAGAGTTTTCCAATGTTTTATTGAAGCTGTAGTTCAGTCCTATAACTAATGCTCCTCCAAAGAGCAGTATGACAATACCAAGTACGAAAGCATAAGCAAAGAGAAGTCGCCATTTTGCACTATTCATTAACAATCCTGTATCCAGATCCACGTATAGTTTGAATAAGCTTTTTTTCAAACCCTCTGTCGATTTTATTGCGAAGATGATAGATTGTTACATTAATGACATTGCTTTCAAAAAACTCTTGCATATTCCAAATCTGTTCTAATATAACTGTGTTTGTAACAATATAGCCTTTATTGCGCAGTAGTAACTCTAAAAGTTCATACTCTTTTGTACTTAAATCAATGACTTTTCCATCTCTTTTAACTTCTCGTTTTATAGGATCAAGTGTCAGGTCTGCTGTATGCAGTGTAAGATTTTCATTATAACTGTTTCGACGATGCAGTGCTTGAATTCTGGCAACAAGTTCACTAAAAGAGAATGGTTTTGGAAGGTAGTCATCTGCACCGCTTTGTAGCCCCTCTACACGATCATCTACATCTCCACGCGCCGTAAGCATCAGTATGGGGGTAACTATGTTTGCCGTGCGTATTTTTTTAATGAGCTCTAGACCACTAATTTTAGGAAGCATCCAATCTACAATGATGACATCATACCGATTTATTTGCAAAAGATAAAAACCCTCTTCACCATCAAAGGCACAATCGACATTCATAAGCTCCTCTTTAAGTCCTTTTGTGATGAAAGAAGAGATCTTTTTATCATCTTCAATCAATAAAACTTTCATAAAATCTCCATCTCTTTTAAAAGAAGTCTATTACTAAAACATAAAATTTATATGAATAGTAGATGAAAAAAATTTCATATTCACTTCATATTTATTTAATAATCGTCAATTATACTAATTTTTATGAGTAATGAAAAAGAGTTTAAAGAGATTGCTATACATTGCAAAAACATAGTAAAAGCTTATGGAAGTGGTACTTCTAAGGTTTTGGCACTTCGTGGTGTAGATGTTGATATTTATAGAGGTGAATTGATGATGATTGTCGGTCCCTCTGGGTGCGGAAAGACGACATTTATCTCTATTATCTCTACAATGCTGTCGTTTGACAGTGGCGTTTGCAAAGTGTTGGGTTTGGATATTTCTAAAATATCTGAAAAAGATACAGTTCTGTTTAGAAGAGAGAATATTGGATTTGTATTTCAAGCTTTTAATCTATTGCCGGCACTTACTGCTCAAGAGAATGTGGCAGTTCCTCTTTTGGTTAAAGGTATAGAGAGAAAAGAGGCGATGGAAAGGTCTGCAAAAGCTCTCGTTTTGGTTGGTTTAAATAAGAGGCATAGTGCATTGCCTTCACAGATGAGTGGGGGAGAGAAGCAACGTGTTGCAATTGCCCGTGCCATTGTTCATAGACCTAAACTTATTATTTGCGATGAACCTACAAGCAATCTTGACCACTCAACAGGACTAAATGTGATGAAACTTTTAAGTAAGCTATCTAAAGAGTTGCAAACTACAGTAATTGTTGTGACGCACGATAATCGGATCTTAGATTTTGCTGATCGAATTGCCTATATGGATGATGGAAAAATTACACATATAAAAGAGAGATGATGAAGAAATTTAATTTTATTATAGGATTGTCTCTTTTGGGGATAATTTTAACCGTTACACTTATTTTACAGCAGTCTGATCCTGCTAAGGTAAATACAGAGCCGATCCCTAAATGGAATATACCCTTTAAATCGTTTGTTGCAGGAACTGGCATTGTTAAGCCAAGTACAAGAAACATCTCTATCGGTACTCCTGTTTCAGGTGTTGTAGAAGAGGTCTATGTCAAAGCTGGTGATACTATTAAAAAGGGTGATCCTCTTTTTAAAATTGATGATCGTAAACTTAGAAACCAACTTCCATACTTGAAAGCAAAGGTTGAAGAGGCACGCAGTGCTATGATCAAATATAAAAATATTTATGAAATAGATAAAAAACTCTACAAAGAGTCTGCAGGCGGAGCAATAAGTAAAAAAAGTTTTGAAATATCAAGAGACAATTATGTACATTCAAAGGCTGTTTTAAAAACAGCTATTGCTAAAATGGAGAGTCTGAAAAAAGATATTGAAAGATATACAATACATTCGCCGATTGATGGCATTGTACTTCAGTGCAATGTAACACCAGGCAGTTTTTTAGAAGCATCAGCTTTAACTTCACATTTTTTAGTGATTGGAAGTAACAAGTTAAACCTTCGTGTCAATGTAGATGAATATAATGCTTGGCGTATTCAACCAGGTGCTAAGGCTGTTGCCTTTGTGCGAGGACACCCTGAAATGAAAGTGCCGCTTAAGTTTTTGCGCATAGAACCATATATTGTTCCTAAAAAGGTTATGACTGGGCTACCGACTGAAAGAAGCGATGTACGGGTTCTTCAAGTTATCTATATGTTTGATAAGCCATCTTTTCCACTCTATGTCGGAGAGATGATGGATGTTTTTATAGATGCAGATCAAAGTAAAAGAGTAGGGCAGAGATAGATGCTAAATATTGCCATTAAAATGTTATGGGGTGATCGTACCAAATTTTTTGGTCTTCTTTTTGGTATTTCATTTACTGCTTTTCTTGTAACTTTTGCACTCTCCTTTTTTGCCGGTTTTATGACAAACAGTTTTGCTTTAATCTCTGAAAATCCTACAGCAGATGTTTGGGTAATGGATCCGGCAGTACGCTCTACGGAGATGACAATCAATATGCCTGAATCGGTACTTAGTCAAGTTAAAAGTATTGATGGGGTCAATTATGCCACTGCTCTTGCGATAGGTGACATTAGTGTTCGCTTTCCAAATGGCAGGTTTCAGACTTTTCAGATGATCGGTGTAGATGATGCAACATTGGCAGGTGCTCCAAAACCTCCTTTTGGAGATGTAGAGACATTACTGCATATTCCAGATGCTGTCATTGTCGCTTCTGGTGGTACAGAGGGGAAACTGCAAACGCCTATTTACAAAAGAGATCAGTGGGCATATGACGGTGCGCATCTCTCTGTACCTATGCGCTCTTTAAAAGCGGGTGATGAGTTGCTAATTAATGATAAAAGAGTATTTGTAGCAGGGATTTCAAAGACAATTCCACGATTTCCTCCAAGACCTTTAATTTACACAACTTTTTCTACCTTTAAAAAGATTTTGCCATCAGAGAGTCGCTACATCACATTTGTTCTGGTCTCTGCTAAGCCTGGTGTATCGCCTAAGAAATTGGCTCAAAGAATTAGCACAATTACAGGTTTTAGTGCAAGAACATCTGATGATTTTAAGAAAGATACAATCAAATGGTACTTAATAAACTCAGAAGATGTTGGCGATATGAGTGCAATGCTAATACTTGCTATGACAGTTGGCTTTGGTTTTACAGGTATTATGCTCTATATGTTTACCTATGAAAATCTTCAACAGTATGCAGTGCTTAAAGCGATAGGTACATCAGACAAAACACTGTTGTCAATGATATTTACACAAGCATCGGTTAGTGCCTTTATTGGAGCTGGCATAGGCATTGGAGTGTGTGCATTGGTAGGTGAGTTAATTGTTGGTTTTGAAATCAACTACCCTTTTAGACTAATGTGGTTTGCTCCTTTAGTTGGAGTTTTTGGTGTTATGATTATTAGCCTAACTGCCGCACTCATAAGTATGCGACCTGTTTTAAAACTTGATCCTGGTAGAGTCTTTTACAGTAAATAATACTATAATAGTATATTATATTCCTCATAATAGAGTCTCTCTGCTATCCTTTGTTTAAAAATAAATTTTAGTTATTTGACTTTTTCTTTTAATTTGTTATACTTTTAATAAGATAAGTTTTTAATTAAAAAATATCTATATAATAATTATTTATAGTGATGTAAGTAATAAGGAATTTTTTATGATCCGTAAACATATTACAGAACAGACTGCTATCTTCTTTAGTGTTACGAAATGGGTAGTACTCTCTTCATTTGTGGGAGTAATGATAGGAGCAATAGTTACACTGTTTTTAAAAATTTTACAAATTGCAGAAACAAGCAGATCAGATATTCCTTTTAGTTACTACTACCTATTACCATTTGCCCTTTTTTTGACAGTTTGGATTGTACGTAAATTTGCTCCCAATGCTGAAGGCCATGGTACTGAAAAAGTTATAGAAGCTGTTCATAAAAGATATGGTCAAATAGATATAGCTGTAATTCCTGTTAAACTTTTTGCTACTGTTTTAACTATTTTTGCTGGCGGTTCTGTTGGGAAAGAGGGGCCTGGCGCGCAAATTGGTGCTGGTGCAGCATCATGGTTATCAGATATTTTAAAATTCTCTCCGGAAGATCGTAAAAAACTGGTTATTTGTGGCATTAGTGCCGGTTTTGCTTCTGTTTTCGGTACACCCATAGCCGGTGCTATTTTTGGAGTAGAAGTATTAATAATAGGTGTCATACTGTATGATGTTCTTCTCCCTTCATTTATTGCTGGATTTGCAGCTTTTACAACAGCACAATTCCTTGGTGTTGAGTATACATATTTTGATGTACATTTCTATCAAAATATTTCACTTGATATTCCATTAATTCTTCAGGTTGTAGCTGCAGGTCTGTTTTTTGGTTTTATATCTGAC
>NZ_FOXB01000070.1 GCF_900115615.1 Hydrogenimonas thermophila
CCAACCATCAATCCAGCTGTAAAAGTACCAAATGTAAACATCCCAGTAGCAACACAAACCCCCAAATTCAACATCCCAACCATAGCACCAAATATTAAAGATTTACCAGTCACAAAAGAGACAATAAGCACTCAAAAGTTCAAAACATTTAAAGAACTCATACAAGAAAAAAGCGTAACGACCACAACACAAAAAGAGATAAAAGAGCCTACATCTTCTAAAGCCACCGTACAAAACCACTATACCATTAACATAAATGTAACAGGCGGTTCACCTGAAGAGGTAGTAAGCAAAATACAAGCACTCTTACCAAGTCTGATAGAAGAGATAGAATCAAACAGAAAGGATAGATCGCTCCATGACGTGGTGTAAGATAGCAGATTTCATCTTTGAAGCTAAAGAGCTTGAGAGTGAAGAGAGGGCGCATAACTTTAGCTATGCAACCATAAACAGAGTAGATAACCATCCACTGTATCAAGATATAGGCAAAGATAACGAAACTATAAATTTAAAAGGTTACTACATAAGACAGAAGATGGACAAACTAGAAAATCTCATCAACATTGCAAAGCAAAAATGTCCAGTACGCTACACAACTATAAAATATAGCTTTAATGTAATTATAGTCTCAATTAAAAGAGTCAGAAAAATTATGATCAAAGATGTAGGTGTAAGAGAAGAATTCATCATAACACTAAAGAGGGTCTATGAATGAAAAAGTATGTAGCAAAAAGAGGTGAACGACTTGATAAAATAATCTTTAAAGAGTATAAAACACTTAATAAAGAGGTGTTAAATGCGGTTTTAAGCGCCAATAAACATCTATTAAATAAGCAAAAATTAGATGCGTTTGATGAAGTCTTTTTACCTGAAATTGAAATTAAAACTAAAAAAACGGATAAAACGCTATGGTAGATTTTGAGATAGCACCATTGAATGAAGAGGCTAAAAAGGCACTGGTTAGCCTTGAGCTTACAGACGAGATAGGCATATATAGCGATGAGCTAACTCTTAATTTCCCAAATGATTTTAAAAGACCTACATATGGTGATGAGCTAACAGTTACAATAGATGGACACTACTATGGAGTTTTTGTAGTTCAAACAACCAACAAAACAAACAGAGGTTTAAGCGTAAAAGCAACTGCTACAAACTTTACAAAGAGCCTAAAAGAGAGAAAAAACAGAAGCTTTGAGAAGATGAAACTATGTGCAATTGTTAGCAAAATCGCAGGCGAACACGGCTTAGAGCCTAAGTGTGACTTTGACATCTTCTTAAACTATGAGAGCCAAACAAATGAAAGCGATCTGCATTTTTTGCACCGCTTGGCAGATAAATTTAACGCTCAATTTAACATTAAAGATAACAAAATAATCTTTTTAAAACATAAAGAGGAGAATAAAAGCTTACCTCGTTTTTTGGTAAAAAATAGCGAAGTTATAAGCTACTCTTTAAAGCACAAAGCAAAAACTATCTATAAATCTGTAACTGCAAAGTGGCAAGATACAAAAGAGAATAAAACAAAAAGTGTAACCGTTGGAAGTGGTAAACCTTGCTATGAACTGCAAGATAGTTTCAAGGACAAGGCAGAGGCAAATACAAGAGCTAAAGCACTGCTTGAAAGACTCAATAGAGGTAGCATAGAGGGCAGTGTAACACTACTAGGTCGAGAGATTAGAGCCGGCGGGATAATTGTTTTAGAAGGCTTCGATGAAGATGATGGAGAGTACTCCATAAAAAAGGTTGCTCATACTATTAATGGCAATGGTTACACTGTAAAAGTTGAATTTGAAAAATGACAAAAATGTAAACTCATGCGTAAAATTCCGCAAATACTTTAAAATGTCCCTACAATTCCAAACAAACCACCATAAAATCGAAACCCCTTAAAAAAAATACTCTTTACAATATCTGACATTCTTAACTACTCTTTACATATAGTGTGCATTTAAATTATATTTCAACTTTAATTTTTTATAAATGTCTGTACTTGTATGACCTTTATTTAACAAATCTTTAATCTCATCTAAATATGGACTATATATACTTCTTTTTTTTCTACTTTTTTTTGCCATCTTTGTCTCCTTCATAATGTTCTTCATTATATATACATAATTTTCCAAGTGTAACACACTTGTCTCATTACTATAACTCTACCCACAATTTATCCTATATAATGTGTTGTAATCGATGCTCGATTATGTTTCATTTCCTTGCTAACTTTAAGTAGTGCCAGTTCATACGTATACCCTGCTTTTCCATACTCCAATAATCGCCGTTGTGCAAAATTCCACCTAAAACCGTGTGTTCCATCTACATGTATTCCAAGTTTTTTGCAACTATTTCGTATGTCATCTGCATACTTTTGTTTATTGAGCTTGAATTTCCCATATTTTTCTATATGATTTTTCAAATTTTTATAAGTTTCTATTGAAACAAGAACTTCTCCTTCTTTTCCTCCTTTCTCTTTCGTCCATATCACTCCTTTTTCTTTTCCTGTAATTTTGTCAAACTTTGTACCTTTTAGTTGTTCAAGCTTAATTAAGCTGACTCCCTCCAACCTTGCACCACCTTCATACTGAATTGTTGCAGCAAATTGGTGCAATGGATCAGTAAGTGTCTCAATTATTTTTTCAGGTTCATCATAAGCTCTATTATGATAATTATAGGCCACAAGCTCTAAATCAACTGCCTTTTGCTTTAATTCATTTCTGATGTTAAAATCATACTCTTTTGGATTGCCATTATTTTGTGTATAGTATTCAAGAGCTGTTTCCAATTTTCCTATTGCGGATACAATTTTATTTAAATAAAGCCTGCTTGGATAATACTCTATTTTATAATCTATGTATGCTGCAATATGAACAGGTTCAATTTTTTCAGCATCTTTTAAGTTCCAGTGTTCTTTTAAATAGTTAAGTAGATTGTTCCAAATATTTCTATAGCTCTCCATTGTTTTATATGAAGCAACTTTTTTATAATTTGGATGGTTAGGATTAATGCGTTCCTTTTTTTTTGCACCAGACTTAAAAATTGCTTTAACCAATAATGACGTTTGATAATAAACACTTCCCCTCATACTATACTCTCTTTTATATGGTTATCTATATAGTATTTTAATGTTGTATATTTAATATGTTTACCCTCTTCTTCTGAGCCATTTAGAAAATTTTGTATTGCTTTTATGGATAATCCCATATCTAGTAATTTTATTATCTGCTCACGATATGGGTCTAACAAATTCTCTTTTCCTTTTGCACCCTTGGGTCTGCCAAGTTTTTTTCCTTTTGCCCTTGCAGCTTCAAGCCCTGCTTTTGTGCGCATCGAAATGAATTCTCTTTCTGTCTCAGCAAAATAACCATAGGCGGCTATCATAAAATCTCGCATTGCACCATTTACCAAAGATAATTCAGGTTGATTGACAAATATCACCTCTACACCCTGATCTCCAAACCATTTGACAAGATTTAATACCTCTATCATTTTTCGACCTAGTCTAGAAAGTTCAGAGACTATTAGCGTATCTCCATTTTTTAATTTTTCCTTTAATTCATCAATACGTCTCTTTTCTTCGCTCTTTCTAGTTGACATCTCAACTTTTATAAATTCATCAATCTGAATTTTATTCTTTTGGCAATATTGAAAAATCAGATGTTCCTGATTAATTTGATCCTGCTTGTCAGTTGAAATTCTTGTATATGCAACTGTCATTTTCAACCCTTTCAAAATAAACGTCTTATTTTGTATTTATTTGTAACTATTTTATGGATAAAGCCGTACATAGCTTTATCCATAATTTACAAATTAAACGTCCGATTTATTTGAAATTATGTTAATAAATCTTTAGCTGATTTAAGACTATAAAAATCAATATTTTTGTATACAGAGTTTGGATGAGAGTATCCAAGTGTTTTCATTGTAAATTGATGATACATTGTTGCTGCTTCTGTTATGTCAATATATCTTTTTTTGTCAAATTGACAGCATAAGCTTTTTTTATCTTTGCCATGAACTTTCTTTTGTACAACTCTAAGATATTGGTTTCCATCACCAGTATCAAGTCTTTTTGAAGCAAAAAGCTTAAGTACCGTCATAAGTTCATTAGTTTGTTCCAAGTTTTCACACAAAATTTTATTTCTGTATAAAACCACGACATCTAACAGATATGCTTTTTTATTTACCTTATTTACCTTGCCTTTAACCTCTCGAAGTTCATAATCAAGATAAATGAGTGTAACAAGTGAAAAATCTTGTTTACCACTTAAATGATTTTCTCTCATAATATGTTTTTCAGATACACTTTTAATATCACACTCTATTTTGCCATCAACCTGAATACACTCCAATCTTTTGTTTGGATTATAGTTTACTGGTTTCATGTATTCTCCTTATATTTTTATTATGTTTTTTAGAGGTTTAATCTTTTTCCCTCTATCTATATACATATTTTTTCAAACTCAACTCTCTTCAACCTCTTTCCATACGTTAAAAATTAATGAATAGCCTACATCGAACTTATACTCCTTTCTTAGATATTCAGCAATTGATCTAAAACTAAACCCATCTGCACGAAGAGTTTTTACAACTGCCCAGTAATTCATAAGCTTTTTACGTTTACTTATCTTTCTAAAAGAATTTTTTTTCTTGAATTTCTCTATTTTTATGTAATGTAACTGCTCAATTTCATCATCATTTAGATCATCAAATTTTTTCTTAGTAAGTCTCTCCTATAATACATTTATAACTTCTCATCACTCAAAAGAGGATGAAAAAGTTATAAAAGTTGTGTTAGCATAAAGACAGTTGTGTTAGCTGCTTTTTGCAATTCACAGTCAATGGCACAAATTAAAGATCTGTTTGTCCTTGTCAGAAGATGACCCAACAAAGCCTATCTAATTTGGGCTAGCTAACTCACCTATGAAACGCTATTGGAGAGCTTATGTTCTACCGTTCTATAGAGTTAGGAGGCTGTGAGCACAACCCAAATATCAAGCAATCAAGAAGGAGTTATGTTTTATGTACTATGTTGGCATAGATATTGCAAAGAAAAGTCATGTTGCTTG
>NZ_FOXB01000071.1 GCF_900115615.1 Hydrogenimonas thermophila
TCATATTTGATAGCCAATTTTAGAACTACTGCCGAAGATTTTTATAATAAAATAATCTCTCATTGGAGAGTTGAAACCTACCATTATCATTTAGATATGCTAATGGAAGAAGATGAACATATTGCCCATAAAGAGCCTTTTTCTATAGCAATACTAAGGTCTTTTGCACTAAATCTATTTCAATTATTTCATAATGCACATAAAGATAAAAAGCTACCTACTGGTAAAGCTACAATGGCAGAAATTAAAAGGACTTGCAAATATGACGATTACTTTACAGCCCAGCTTTTTGAGCAAGAATATGTTTAAGGTTGGTTTTAAATTTCATCGGATTTGGCTGTGAAAAGCTTAGATGTAATTAACAATTTAGCTAACTCTTACTATAGAGTAGATAAAATTAAAAGAAAAAAGGTTATGTATGCTCTCTGACAGAATACAACTCCTCTCTGAATCTTTAACAATGGCTATTACAGCTTTAGCCCAGCAGCTAAAAAGAGAAGGGAAAGATGTTCTTGGATTTTCTGCCGGTGAACCAGATTTTGATACACCGCAAGTCATTAAAGATGCGGCAATTGAAGCTATAGAAAAAGGCTTTACAAAATATACTGCAGTTGACGGTATTCCTGAACTTAAAGAGGCAATTGTAGAAAAACTAAAACGTGACAATGGTCTAAACTACAGTACCGATCAAGTAATCGCCAGCAATGGAGCAAAACAGTCACTTTTCAATCTGTTTCAAGCAACCATCAACCCTGGCGATGAAGTTATTATACCTGCTCCATATTGGGTTACTTACCCTGAGCTTGTAAAATATAGTGGCGGTACTCCTGTAATTATTGAAACAAATGATGATACATCTTTTAAAATCACGCCTGAACAGCTTAAAGATGCTATCACTGACAAAACAAAAATGCTTATTATTACATCACCTTCAAACCCTACAGGTGCTGTATACTCTAAAGAAGAGTTAGAAGCTATAGCAGAAGTTCTTAAGGGTACAGATATTCTTGTTGCAAGTGATGAAATGTATGAAAAACTTGTTTTTGATGGAACAAAGTTTGTGGCTTCTGCATCAATAAGCGAAGATATGTTCAATCGCACTATTACCATCAATGGTCTTAGCAAATCAGTTGCAATGACAGGGTGGCGCTTTGGCTACTGTGCAGCTGCAAATAAAGACTTAGTTAAAGCAATGAAAAAGCTTCAAAGCCAAAGTACCTCTAACATTAACTCAATAACTCAAATGGCTGCTATTAAAGGTCTTGATGGTAGTGCAGATGCAGATATTGAGATGATGAGACAGGCATTTGAAACAAGATGTGATGAGGCAACAAAACTATTTAACGCTATTGATGGTCTGTCAGTAGTAAAACCAAAAGGTGCGTTCTATCTTTTTGTAAACCACAAAGAAGTAGAACCAGACTCTATGAAGTTTGCAAAAGCAATGCTTGAAAGTGTCGGTGTAGCTGTTGTACCTGGTGCAGGGTTTGGAAGTGACGGATATTTCCGATTCAGCTTTGCAACAGATATCGATACTATTAGAAAAGGAATTGATCGTATTAAAACTTTTGTTGAAAACTATAACAAATAACTCAAAACCGAGACTAAAAAGTCTCGGTTTTTTTTAAACTTCTTCACGAACCTTTTTAGTTGCAATAACCATATTTTCAAGGCTTGGTTTAACCTCTTCCCAGCGTCTGGTTTTCAAACCACAGTCAGGATTGATCCAAAGCTGACGTGCAGGTAAAACTTCAAGTAGTGAGTGAATCTGCTTTTCAATCTCTTCAACAGTTGGAACACGTGGAGAGTGAATGTCATAAACACCAGGTCCAACCTCTTTTTTGTAACCATGCTCTTTAAACACTTTTAGCAAAATGTTACCGCTTCGTGCTGTCTCAATTGAGATAACATCTGCATCCATTGCTTCAATTGTATCTATAATATCGTTGAAGTCACTGTAACACATATGTGTATGGATCTGTGTGTCAATCTCTGCAACATTTGTACAAATCCAGAAGCTCTCAAGCGCAAACTTTTCATAAGCTGGGCGGTTGACACGTCTTAGTGGATACCCCTCTTTAAATGCCGCTTCATCAACCTGAATCATCTTAATACCAGCTTTTTGCAAATCATCAACTTCATCACGAATTGCCAATGCTATTTGATAACAAGTTTCAGAGCGTGGCTGATCGTCACGTACAAAAGACCAGTTAAGAATGGTAACAGGGCCTGTCAACATCCCTTTCATTGGGCGATCAGTTAAGCTTTGTGCAAACGTACTCCAGAAAACTGTCATAGGCTCTGGACGGCTAACATCACCATAAATAATTGGCGGTTTAACACAGCGGCTTCCATAACTTTGTACCCAACCATTTTGACTGAATGCAACACCTTTGAGCTGCTCACCAAAGTACTCAACCATGTCATTTCGCTCAAACTCACCATGAACAAGAACATCTAAGTCTATACTCTCTTGAAACTCAACACACTCTTTAATGAATTCTTTCATCTTTTCAATATAGGTTGCCTCATCAATTGTACCGTTTTTAAAGTCACGTCGTACAGCACGTACTTCTGGTGTTTGAGGGAAACTTCCAATAGTTGTTGTTGCAAGCGGAGGATAATTAAATTTTTCATGCTGAACGTTAATGCGTTCTTCATATTCTATACGCTGTTTTTTCAGTTCATCAATAGTTTTCATACGCTCTTGAACTGCTTCATCAAAGATCATTGATGAACTCTTGCGGCTTGCATTTGCCTCGCGGTTTTGTGCAAACTTTAGTGCTTCATCGCTATTAAGTGCTTCAGCACCTTCAAAAAAGAGTTTTGTAATGATGTTTAACTCATCTAGTTTTTCAACACCGTATGCCAACCAAGACTTGATCTGTGCATCAAGTTTCTCTTCATACTTTAGAGTGTAAGGTACATGAAGAAGTGAACAAGAAGTTGATACAATAATCTGCTCTTTTGCAACAGTTTTTGCAATCTCATTTAAAAAATCCACTTTCTTCTCTATATCACTGATCCAAATGTTTCTTCCATCAACAATGCCAGCAATCAACTTTTTACCACTTTGAGCGATTTGATCAAGAACATCACAATTTTCTGAACCATAAACAAAGTCTAGTCCAATTCCTTTAATAGGTGTTTGTATAAGTTGTGCTACAGCCTCTTTTGCATGATCGAAATATGTAACAACATAGATGTCAATATTTTCAGCAACCTCTGCTAACTTAGTATATGCTTCTTTAACAAGTAATGAAAGCTCCACTGCTTTATCTGTAACCAAAATTGGTTCATCTACCTGAACAATAACTTGTTCATCAAGCTTGGAAAGCTCTTTAAACAGTGCAATGTAAGCTGGCATAACTTCATTGAAAAGACCTAGTGCATCAAGTTCATTACTATCAATTCTCTTAGCATTCCCCAAGAATGTTAATGGTCCTATAATATTAATTTTAGGCGTAATACCCTCTTTTTTAGCTGCTTCAAATTCAGAAATAATTTTTGAAATATCAATATTGAATTTCATACCACTTCTAAGTTCAGGAACAATATAGTGGTAGTTTGTATTAAACCACTTTGTCATTTCCATTGCAGTATGATCTTTATCACCACGAGCCATAGCAAAGTATCGTGCTGTTTTATCTTCAATATCTTTAAAACGATCTGGAGTTAAACCTAAAATTTCAATCATATCAAGAGTTTGATCATATAAAGAGAAATCATTAATGCTAATAGCATCAACACCAGCATCTTTTTGATACTTCCAATGGCGTACTTTAAGCATATTAGAGACTTCAACTACTTCATCAAAAGATGTCTCACCTTTCCAATACTTCTCTAATACTTTTTTAAGCTCTCGCTGTTCACCAATTCGTGCAAATCCAGTAACCCAGTTTTTTTTAGACATAGATATCCCTTTATCATTTTTCTAATTTTTTAAAAGATTTTTTTAAATAAAAATCGACAATATTAATGGTTAGATATAAATTAGAAGGGTACTGGAGGTGCTAATCCTGTTTTTGTTTTGCGGCATCGACAGAGTGTACGCCGAAATAGTTTACTAAGATTTAGAAGCAGCCAAGCAAGGCGTCTAAAGTAACAGTTACAATGGCAAGGTTTTGAGCTATTTTGTTTAAGTGAGTCTTGACATAAACAAGATGTTGAATCAGGTGGGTCGTCATCATCTTCTTGTATATCGCTGAGTGCATTATAAACTACGGCAACAGAGATAAAGGTACTATTCTTTGCTTGCAATTTAATGGCACTATTTAGTGCCTGAATTGCTGCAAGTGTAAAGTAACGTCCTTTAAATCCAATTGCCGTTTTCATTAATATTTATATTTATCCAAATATTAAAATTGATTTTTTGCTTCTTGAAGCGCTTCTATAACTTCATCAAGGTTATCAACAGGAATATGTACTTTCCAGTCTGGATCTTCACTTGTCTTTGACAACCAAATTCCAACACTTACAACAGGTGCAGTACCTTTTCCATAAGGCTCTTTTACGGTAGCTACAGTAATAGCACCATCTTTTGCACTTGATAATGGAATCTCTTTGATCAATTTTGCTTCTTTCATTCTTTTATCCTCCTATAATACATTTATAACTTCTCATCACTCAAAAGAGGATGAAAAAGTTATAAAAGTTGTGTTAGCATAAAGACAGTTGTGTTAGCTGCTTTTTGCAATTCACAGTCAATGGCACAAATTAAAGATCTGTTTGTCCTTGTCAGAAGATGACCCAACAAAGCCTATCTAATTTGGGCTAGCTAACTCACCTATGAAACGCTATTGGAGAGCTTATGTTCTACCGTTCTATAGAGTTAGGAGGCTGTGAGCACAACCCAAATATCAAGCAATCAAGAAGGAGTTATGTTTTATGTACTATGTTGGCATAGATATTGCAAAGAAAAGTCATGTTGCTTGTATTATGAGAGAGGATAACTC
>NZ_FOXB01000072.1 GCF_900115615.1 Hydrogenimonas thermophila
GGAAAATTTGTCCAACTACTTCAAATATCCAGCAGATATAAGACGCATTATCTATACAACCAATATTATTGAATCTGTACATAGACAGTTCAGAAAATTAACTAAAACTAAAGGAGCATTTCCAAATGAAAATTCACTTTTAAAACTACTCTATATGGGAATTCAGAACGCACAGAAAAAGTGGACAATGCCGATGCGTAACTGGAGTCTGACACTTTCACAACTGGCTATATTTTTCGAAGGTAGGCTCGAAGAAGCCCTTGAACTATGATATAATCTTAGGAACTATTGGATGTTGACACAAAATTCTGAACGGTCTCACTAATTATGAATCTTCATAATGGTTTAAATAAATATATTCAAATTTATCATGTATTTCATTTGGAGATAGATTATCTATATCTATTTCCGATAAATCTTTTATTAATTCATCAATATCACTATGATTTAAAAAATAATCTTCATTAAAATATCCATTTAATTTTTTGTTAACAAAACCTAAAAATAATTTAAATACATCACTATAATTTTCTCCATTTTTTAAGCATTCATCATAATAATCATTATTTAAATCAGGTTGATTATTTTTTAAAACTTTAAGATAAATTTCCTTAATAAATAAATCTATATTTTTCTTATTTTCATTGAATTCTTTATAGACAAAGTTTTTTTGTTTCCCATTTAAAGCTTTTGATATGCTAGAAGTTGCAACTTTAAATACTCTCGATAAGTCTTCTTGTGTTATTTCTAATTCTTTAAATTTATCTTTAAAGGTTGTAAGGAAATATTCACTTTTTTCTTTTTCATGACTAGTGTCTTTTTCTTTAAAAAAATTTTCTATTAAATATATTTCAATTATTTTTTCAGCTGGAATTTGTGCTATTTTAGCTTTTTTAATGAGTTTTCTGTACAAATTTTCTGGTAAAGAGATACATATTTTTTTCATTATATTTCCTATATTTATTACTAGAATATATAAAGAAATAATATCAAAAAAATTATAGAATTACAATATTCGCATTAAGGAAAGTTTAAAGGAAAATATGAAAGAATTACACAAATATAGTTAACAGGAAAATATGAATGAAAGAAAATGTACTACAAGAAAAAGTTCAAAGGGAAACGAGGCTTAATGCAGCAAAATTAGTTTGTTGTTTAGGAAAAATTAAAACTGTCGAAGACATTATTAGATTTTATGAATCAATTATTATAGTTATTAAGCCTGAAGTTATAAGATGCTGTAATATTTTAGGGTATAGGTACAAGGATATGGATTATGTATATTCTCTTGCTACAAAACAAACATATAAATCTTTATTAAATGTTAGAAAACATATAAAAAAATTTAAAATTGAAAAAAAATATAAAGGTACTTTAAAATTTTTTTCTTTTACAAGTGTAGAAAAATCTATTAAATGGCTAACACAAAGAATAATAAGTAATATGAGAAATACTACTGATATTCGATATAAATCTTTATATATTGAATTGAGTGAAGTTTATAGTATAGAAGATTGGAACTGTTTTATTAATATTATAGAAGATATTGAAAAAGAAATTATATTAGAACAATTTGCAAAGTTTTCAAAAAAACAAAAAATCGAAATAGCAAAGAAAATATGGAAAGAAAGTTTACTAGATATGGACCTTGATGATGAAGACTTTAAAAAAATTTGCGATTATTTAAACATTAGGATTTCAGATATATTTAAAGACACTATAGAAGCTAAAATAAAAGCTGAAAGAACAAATATCGGGAATAAACAACTATTTTTAGTAATGTAAGGTTACAAGATGTCAGCTATTTTCCAGTGTTTCTTTACAGCCAAATACCCTATGACAGCAGCAACCATAAAACCTATTGGTATGATTAATATACCTAAATTATCCATTTTTCAAACTCTCCAATTCTTTAATGGTTGCATTAAGCTTAGTATAGCTTACAAATATTGCAATAGATGTAAACATAAAGACTATTGCAAATATATATCCAATGCTATTGTTTTGCTTGAAGAAGCTGATACTATAAGCACCAAACCCACCTGCTATTGGTATCAGCACTACAAGCTTTTTATACAAAGCATCAACGATCTTACTAAGAAGATCAGCTTTATTTTCCATATAAACACCATCTCAAAGGATTAATAATGTTAAATGTAATTATAACAAATAATCTTTATAATATCAACATTGAGCGAGCGGTTTTATGCACAGCAGTATTTGAACCAACGAAATTTGAAGAAATTGCAGTACAGCTTAAAGCAGATGATTTTTACCATCCTTTCCATCAGAACCTTTTTACCGCTATGGAAGAACTTCACAAAAACGATCAACCAATTGATGAAGAGTTCCTTAGAGAAAAGTTAGCAAAAAAGAATCAGTTTAATGAAGTTGCTTTTTTAGATGTCTTAAGTGCTAATCCTCTCTCAAATATTAATGCCTACATTAATCAAATTAAGCAGAAAGCAAAAAATAGAAAAATGCTTTATATTGTTGCAAAAATAAAACATAAAATCGAAGCAGGTGAATCAAATGCGGCAGAAGTAGCGGCACAAATAATGGCAAATGTAGATAGTATGTTTGTAGGTACAGATATTGAGGTATATATAGCGAAAGCAAAATATAAACAAGCTATCTTACAAAAGATTAAAAAACTTAAAAAACTAAAGGAAAGTGAATTTGTAGAGCTTGAAGAAGAAAAAATATACGATGAAGTAATTGAAAAGCTTGAAAATAAAATAGGAATAAATCAAAAGAAAGAGTGGGATGATAGCTTTGATGAATGGTTAGATTCTATTGATATGGATCCAGACGAAGTAGAAAATAAAAAAGTAGAGTATGTCATACAAAATTTAGTGGTTAAAAACGGAATAACAGTATTTTTTGGTCCAAGTGGTGGTGGTAAATCAACTGGAGTAATAGGAATAAGTTATACAGCTCTTTTGGATGGAACAATCAAGAGAGTAATATATTTAGATTTGGATAATGGAGATACAACGATACAAGAACGGAAGATACATGAACTTAAGCGTATATTAAGGCAAAGGTTAAGATATATTTCACAGGATGAGAATAAAGTTTGGAGAATGATTAAAGAACTTTTAAAAAGAGATTTGCATGACACAATGATTGTTTTTGATAGTGCAAAAAATTTCATGAAAGGGAAAGACAGGGATAAAAACAAAGATGTAAGTGAGCTGACAGAGGTATTTAAGCGTCTAAGAAACAATGGTGCAACAATAATTGCATTGCATCATACGAATAAACCAAATCAAGAAATGGATGAATACGAACAGGTTTATGCAGGATCATCAGCATGGAGAGAAGATGTCGATAATATGTTTTTGTTAGTAACTAATAAATATAAAAATACATTTATTTTTGTTCCATCTAAAAATAGGGTAGGAATAATAGAAGAGCAAGCATATAAAATTGAAAATCATATAATTGAAAAAGTTGAAACAGAATGGGCAAAAGAAGATGCAGAATTTGAAGAGATAAGAGATCAAGTAATCTCTTTTATAGAAGACTGCAAAACCCCGCCTACATTTTCACAAATCTTAACTTTTTTAATTGAATCTGGATATTCAAAAAATAAATCAAATAAAGTTATCCAGAAAGGAAAGGGCAGATATTGGAAGATTGAAAAAATAAAAAAAAATAATAAGAATTTATACTTTTTAATTCAGCCAGAAGAAGCTGAAACAAAATTTAAAGTAGTTGAATTTGAGAAAAAGAATAAAGCCTCCTCGGATAAGTGTGATAAGTCGGATAAGTCCTATTTTAGGGATTTCTCTAAGTCGGATAACTGCGGACAAGTGCGGACAAGTGTGGATAAGAATTATGTATATGACATGAAAAATAATTATAGTAAAAAAGGATATTGCAATGTTTAAGAATTTGGAAGATGCAATTCTTTTAATCCTTGAAACACAAAAAAGACTTGAAAACAAATTGGATGCAATTTTGCAGATAACTTGGAGTAGAAAGGACGTCGCAAGATACCTTAAAAAGTCAACAAAAACAGTAGATAATTACATTAAAAACGGAAAACTGCAGGAAGGAAAGCACTTTGTGAAAGAAAATGGAAGGCTTTTGTTTTATCCAGAAGCTGTAATAGACTTTAAAAAAGATTTAATTAAACCTAAAAAGATTAATAAAGTTGAAAAACAGCTGCATCCAATATCTAAAAAAATATTGCATAAAATTAACTAATAGCCTTTTTATAAAAAATAACTTAAAAAGGACAAAAAAATAAAAAAGCAATAGCTTTTTAAAGCTATTTTAAAAACAACCAATTTTCAAGAGATTTTTCTCTTGAAATGAGTTTGATTTTGAAAGCACTTTTAAGAGTTTAATCTAAAATTATAACTTTAGATTAGAGTGCTTTTACAATCAAACTAAGTTGGTTTGATTGACAATTAAAAGGTGATGGCACTATTACAATTCCATCATCAATTTGAAGTAAATTAGCTTTAGTTCTTTAACTTATCACTGTCTAACCATAGCAAAAACACGAGAGGGGTTATAAGGTTCATTGTTTTTAAAGATGGCATAGATAATTGT
>NZ_FOXB01000073.1 GCF_900115615.1 Hydrogenimonas thermophila
GCAGCTAACACAACTGTCTTTATGCTAACACAACTTTTATAACTTTTTCATCCTCTTTTGAGTGATGAGAAGTTATAAATGTATTATAGGAGAGATAAAAGACAATTTTGAAGAGTTTTTAAAAAATCCAACTTTTAAAAACCTTGAGTGGTGGGATAAAAGTATAAACTCTGCAAATATGCAGGGAAACAGAACAAATTTAATAAAAAAAATCGAAGGTTTAACTCTTGAAGAGATAAAAAAACTTGATGATGATTACAAGTTGGAGAAAATAGAAGAGATATTTAAAAACATTAAATCAATAATATACAATGAAGACAATAGAATAAAAGATGATTTAACTTTTGAAGAGGTTGAAAAAGCAATTGATGAAATAGATGGCATGAACTCAACAGCTAAAGAGCTATCTTATTACATACAAATGGAGGAAGATAAGATTCCTTTAGTAAATTCAACTGCAATAGAGACTATTAAGCACATTGAAAAAGTTACTAATATCTTTGATGACGAACAGATTAAAACTTTGCAAAATAAGATCGATAGAATAAAAGAACTAATAGAAATACCTGAAAATATAGAGTTTAAAAACTACTATATAGTTGATCAATTTTTTAATTTGTTTCATAAGATCAAATATGATGAACTATCTAAAAAAGAGATCGATGGATATAAAGATTTATACCAGTATGCTTATTTATTTGCAAATTTATTGGGCAAAGCAGATAAAAAAGGTGTAGAGAAAGACTCATTTTTAGAAATACTCAAAAAAAGCAAAAATATCATCTACTATGGAGCACCTGGAACTGGCAAAACTTATGAGATAAAGAGTAATATTGAAAATATCGTAGAAGATATAGATAAACAGTTTGTAATGACTCAATTTCATCCATCATACACTTATGAGGATTTTATAGAGGGAATCAAACCAGCTGTAATAAGTGAAAATAGCGTAAATCTTAAATTAAAAGATGGCGAATTTAGGATTTTTTGCGACAAAGCAAAAGTTGATGAAGATAATTTTTTAAACGAAAAAGATTTTTATGAAGCTATAAGAAAATATGGATATTTCTTCTTTGTCGATGAGATAAACAGAGCAGAACTATCAAGAGTTTTTGGCGAGTTATTGTATTCGCTTGAATATAGAGGTAAAGAGGGAAAAATAAAAACACAATACGCCTCTATGAGAGAAGAGCATGATCAATACTTCTACATCCCTAAAAACCTCTTTTTTATAGGAACTATGAATGACGTTGATAGAAGCATAGATAGTTTTGATTTGGCACTTAGAAGAAGATTTTTGTGGATCAAAAAAGAGTGTAACTATCAGCTTATAGAAAATAGATTTGGCACTACATACAAAAAAGCCTGTGAAGCTTTGAATAATTTCATAATCAATATAGATGCTCTTGGCGAAAAATATCAAATAGGTCACGCTTATTTTTTAAAAATAGAATACTTTATGAAAAAAGAAAAGATAAGTCAAGCAAACTTAAATGAGCTATTTGAATTCCACCTTGAACCATTACTAACGGAATATTTAAGGGTAGTTTATGATGAGCAAAATATAAAAAAATATATAACAGAAGCTCAAAAAAAGTTTAGATTATAGTGAGAAGATAAAATGATAAAAACTGTCGATAATTTTATAATTGAAGATTTAAGTGACTTTGAAAATATTGCTAAATCTAAAAACGATAGCTACTATTTTAAAGCAAATAAAAATGATATAAAAAATAATCTAAACATCACTCTAAAAGATTTTAAACAAAATAGCAACAATATTTTCATGTCATTTAAAGATGATAAAAGTAAAGATGATGATTTAATCATCTTTTTCAATAGATATCAAAAAAATGATAATGAAAAATTTTACAATATCCAGACAGGCAACTATATAGGGCAGTTTACTTGGGAAAAAGTAGAAATAGATATTCGCTCAAGATTTGACGATACATTTTTAAAACGGATGCTCAATTTTGCCAATGATGTTTATCTTGATGATGTAGATGTAACTGGTAAACCAAATGATGAAGTAGATTATTCAAAATTCATAATCTACTATATGTTTATGCAAAACCTTGAAAAGGCATTTTTACTTGGTCTTCCAAAAAGTTACACTACCATCAAACATCATGAGATCAAAGTAAAGGGCAAAGTTGATATAAATAGATTTATTAGAAATGATATACCGTTTAAAGGCAGAGTTTCATCAGTAAGTCGTGAGCAAAAAGAGATTCAAGAGATAGTTGATGTACTCTACAAAGCAGTAAAAATTATTGAATCTAATAAATTTAATATTAAAAATATTTCTCTCATAAAAACTCATTTAACACAATATAAAAGTAATAGATATGTTTCAAATGAGATCATTAACAGAGCTATAAACTCTAAAGCACTTCAAAACCCGATCTTTGCACCATATAAAAAAGTTTTAGAGTATGCAAGTTATATTATAAATGGGAATAATCTTGAACAAAATAGAGATGGTCAAAACAGTACTTACGGATTTTTAGTAAATATTGCAGAGTTATTTGAAATATATGTTACTAAACTGCTTCAAAAAGAGTTTCCTGACTGGAGTGTTACAAGCCCAAAAATTGAGCTTTATAAAGATCAGTTTTTTAGAAGAAAAATCATTCCAGATATAGTTATGCAAAAAGAAAATCAGATCTTGGTATTTGATACGAAATATAAAAAAATGGAATTTAGAGGTACAAAAAATGGCATATGGGATGTAGATAGAACAGACTTTTTTCAAATTCATTCATACATAAGCTACTACCAAAATCAAAAAGATTTAAATGTCATTGCCGGTGGGCTTCTATACCCAATTGAAAAGAAGTTTGATAAAAATATATGTCATAGCAATAATCTCTTTGGAAATGATAAAACAAAGTTTGTAGTTGACGGTATAGAGCTACTTGAATCTAAAACTATCGAAAATATCATTAAAGAGGAAAAAGAATTTATTGGAAGAATAAAAAAATTAATATGTTTGACAGAATGTTGACATGATGGTATGAAATAATTCTAATCATAATACTATACTTTGGCAATAGTAAAAGCATTAGAGAAGTTAAAATAGATTCCTAATAAAACAGAGAATGTCTATTTTGAAAAAATAGATGTTGTTAAGTGTGAATTTTATGAGTGTAATATACAATATGGCTAAATCAATTTGACTAAATAAAAATATTAATATGGAGGATAAAATGGAAAAGGCTAAAAGTTTTGAAAAAACAGAGGTAATACCGTTTAAAGAGTTTTATTATGAGTTAGCTGAAAAGTTATTGGAATATAAAAATAAACGTAATAAACTTATTAACTTCTTACATAAATTAAAAGATGATGGCTTACAGATTACGCCATTAAATGACCAAAATCCAGAAGGTACTACCATTGAGTTAGAAGACATTGATCCTTTTACATTTTTTGGTATATTTAATAGAGGTATAACCAATGATAATAGAATTAAAATTTTAAAAATATTAAAAGAATTTTTTAATCTTAATGCAGAAATACCAAATAATTTTGATGGTATTCCTGTTTTAAACAATCAAAAAAGTTGGTTTTTTACTTATAAGTATAAGAGAAAAGATGAAGATATAGACTTATTATGGGAATTGTTTGAAAAGTTTATGAATGATACTATTGATGATGAACTTTTCAATAAATGTCTTGAAATTAAGGGAGTAAGACAAAATATCACTATAGCCTTCTATTGGATAAAACCAGAAGATTATATTGCACTTGATAACAATACAACTTCATATATTGCTGAAAATACAAAATTTAAAAATACAAATATTAATAAATTAAAGTTTCGAGGGTATAAGGAAATTATTAAAACATTAAAAGAAAAAAATATCTCTTTTTATGAACTTGTCAAATCTCAATATGGCAATTCAAATGAAAATAATGATATGGCAATTCAAAATAAAAAAAACTCACCAATTGAACAACCACTAAACCAAATCCTATACGGACCTCCGGGTACTGGTAAAACGTATCATACTATCAACAAAGCATTAGAGATTATTTTTGAAAAAGAGGATGAAAATAAAACTATTCAGTACAAATATTTAGGACATGAGTTAAATAAAAGTGTAAAAGATTTAAAAAAGATTTTAAATCAAAATACTCACACAAATAGCCCATTCCGATACTAAGGAATACTTTTTGCTATAAAGCCAAAAAAGTATATTTATATCGGGAGAAAAAATGGAGCCAGAATTATTGAAAATTTTAAAAGAGCATATATCAGAACAGGCAAGACCACAGGGGAGACAGTATAGTTTGCCGGTAATAATGTTTTTATCGATAATAGCTATATTAATGGGAGCAAAGAATCCAATAGAGGTATATAAATGGATGAAAGCAAACGCTAAAAGGAAGGAGATAAAAAAATTACTAGGAGTAGAGTTTATACGAATACCTGGGAGATCAAGATTATATGATTTTTTTGAGATAGTAGATAAAGATGAATTAGAG
>NZ_FOXB01000074.1 GCF_900115615.1 Hydrogenimonas thermophila
CATTGACGGCACATCAACGTGTCATTGACATTTTTATATTATTTTTTTGACAAAAAAAGAGCAGAATTTTATTAAACGTGAATTTGTATATTGACATATTTTAAATAAAATGATACAATCGTCAATATATACACTGATAAAAAATAAAAAAAGAGAAAGGATATGTCAATGGCAGATACAACATCATTAGTATATGAGAGAGAAAGAGAAATTGTAGATAATCAGACTGGTGAAGTTTTAAAAACAGAGCAAGATAGAATTATTAAAGTGTCTAAAACGCCAGATTTTGTGATGATGTTTACTGAAAACTTAGGTGCTTTAATGCGTCTAACAAAATCAGAAATTAGCGTATTATCAGTAATTTTGCAGAGATATGTAATGCGTGGTAATGCAGTTGTATTGGATACAAAAATTAGAAAATTAATAGTCGAAGCAGCAGAACTAAAAAGCTTGTCAACATTGAGAACTATTTTATATAACTTGAAAAAGAAACAGATCTTTTTAGAAAATGAAACTGATGGACTTTTGTATATTAATCCTTATTTGTTTGGTAAGGGTAGCTGGAACGAAATTAGAAAACTTAGACAAGAGTTTATTTGGGAATGGGATTTTGAAAAAAATGAGGTTAAACAAATTACTGGAACAGCTGCTACTTATGAGGATGCTGAAGCTATTAAAAATATGCAAATAATAGACGCTAAAGAAGAGAAAAATGGAAACAAAATAGAAAGAACTATATTAGTTGAAGAAGCTGAAGAGGAACAAAAAACAAAAGGCTTAGGCAGACTAAAAGCTATTTTAGAAAAAAAGAAAAATGCAAGCAGTAAAGAAGTAGAACAGAAAATGAAACTAATAGGCATTGCAAATGGAAAAATAGGGGATATAGATGTAAAAGAAGAGTATAGAAAACATCTTGAAGAAAAGTATGGTGAGGCTTAAAATGAAAGTATTTTTTGATGTAAATATGATATGCGATTTACTGGACAATGAAAGAGTTAAAGCACATAAAAGCGTTGAAATATATAAAAAAATTGTTAGCAAAGAGGACGTTGATATATATACGACACATTCAGCAATTGCAACAACTGCTTATATATTTAGAAAAAAGTTTGATACTAAAGAGATAGCAGATAATATTAGTCAAATTTCAACAAGTATAAAAATATTAGATGTTAGCAAAGATGTAATTTTGCAAGCAAAAGATTACATTGATGTGTTTAATATAGATGATTATGAAGATCTCTTATTGCTATTGGCTGTAATTGAAAAAGAGATAGATATTTTTATAACTAACGATAAAGAGTTACTTGAAATTGATAAAAGTATTTTGGAAGAGTTAAATTTAATAATAGCTAGTATTGATGAAGCATATGAAGAATTTTGTGTAGATAGTAAAATAATTTCAAAAGAAGATTTGCAAAGAGCAAAAGAAAAATTCAAACAACAATTTGGGGATGGAATTTTTAATAATTTGACTGATGAAGAAAGAGAATTTATGATAAATATATTAAAAAAGATAGAAACTGAAAATAAAGTTGATGATTTTGATGAAACATCAAAGAGAGGAGAAAAGTAGATAATAATGAATAGCATACATCAATGGCAGGTTATTTTGCTCCACTTTGGAGAGTATCTTGATAAATTTGATACAGAAAGCTCTTATTGCAAAGATGATCTAAAAAATGGTGTTAATATTGGGAGAGAATTTTCAGAACCACATATGGCAATAGTTTTATCTCCAAATGCTTTATGTAAAGGTGATACGGTTTTAGTAGTTCCAATAACTGAATACACAAACGGTGATGAAAGACATTGGGATAAAGTAGTATTGAGAAAATCAAAACATAGTTTTTTGCATAAAGATAGCTCAGTTCATTTATCAGCTATTAGAAATATATCTAAGAAAAGAATTATTAAATCTATACTTTCACATATAAATAAAGATGTAAAGAAAGAGATTAAAGACAAAATATGTAGTATGCTGAGGATTTGATTAAACGTCCCCAAATGGGGGAGATCGGAACAAAGCCGACCAAAAAAATCACCTCTCTATTATAGAGAGAGATCGGAACAAAGCCGACCAAAAAATAAAGTTGTCGATATTATACCAATAAATAAAAAAAAAGTCAAAAATTAAAACATTAAGAAAAAAGGGAATATATTATATCCACCTCTATCAAAAAAGATAGAGGAAGAGCATTAATTTCTTAATTCGCCATCTCTTCAGCCATTTTAATTGCTTTGCCTAAATTTATTTTTCCGTAACCATAATAGTCATTTCTAGTTTTACCTGTGCCATCATCAGCATAATCATATTCACCAACTTTATCAGCAGTTAGTTTTAAAATTTCTTGTACTTGTGCAGCAGTTAGATTAGGGTTGGCTTGCAATATAAGAGTTGCACTTCCTGATACAACAGGAGTAGCTGCTGATGTACCAACAAATCTATCTGCTTCAGTAGAATCTACATAATTTTGTTCATTTACACCATTAGCACCCATTGGATCAAGTGTTGCAATACCATAATAATATCCACCCGGTGCAACAATATCAAGTGTTGAGCCATAATTACTATATGCAGCACGAGTAGAATAGTAACTGGTAGCACCAACTGTAATCACTTCTGGAATGGTTGCGGCACGCTGTGAATCCATCAAAGTCCCATCTTCATATTTAAAAATAGGAATTTCGCTACCATCATTACCTGCTCCAAACACCACAACTGCACCTTTTCCGCTTCTGCCGCTTGTTGTTGATACTTCTTTGATTTTATCAATTACAGCTGAAGATATTCCAAAAAATCTATACCAACTACAATTAATTACATCCGCATTGAATTCAAGGGCTTTGTCAAAAATTGTTATCAATTCGCTATCGCTAAGAGTTGCTCCATATTTAATGAAATATAAATTACTATCAGGAGCTATACCACGGATACCTTTTCCGTTAATTCTTCCACCAATGACACCAGACACAGCAGTTCCATGATGATCCGTTGAGTTTGTTTGATTTACATCAGATAAGCCAGTTGTCACATCCCAAGTGCCTTTTAGTAATAAATCTTCGTGTGTAGTATCAAGCCCATCATCAATAACAACCACATTTATACCTGTGCCTGTATATTTGTCTAAATAGCCATTTGCATGAATACTGCCTTCTTTGTTGTCATCAATATACCACTGTTCTTTTTGCATAGGCTCAAGAGGTTCAATATTGTGTTCAACTAACTCTTCTCTATAATGTTCTAATGCATCATCTTCAACTACTAATGTTTTGCCTATATTTGATAACATATTTTCTATAGTGACATTATCTACATCATCATTTTCAAAATCTAAAGCGTATGTGTCCAAATCATCATGAATGGCTTGTGTAATCTGAATACCATTTGATGAGTTCCCATCTTCATCCAATGATTGAACAAATTGCAAAAATTTTACCACTTTAGAATCAATCAACCCCTCTTCTAATCCAAAAAGTTCAGAAGGGAATAGATATCTTGCTTCAGTTGCAGATGTAATTTCATAATCGCCAAGCTTTACACCACCAATACTAAAAGTAATTGTATTATTGATTGGACAAGTAAAATTTCCATCTATATTGGTTGTGCCTGTTGTGCCATCACTACAAATATATTTTACTCCGCTAATTGGAGCATCAACCAAAGAGCCTGTAACCAATGTAGGTTCGGTAGTTGTTTGAGTAGTTGTACTTGTTGTGGCATCAGAAGAGCCACCGCCACAGCCGACAAGTGATAAAGCTAATAACGCAGAAGTGAAAATTGATGTACTGTTTTTCATTTTTATCTTCCTACCTTTCTAACAAAGTCTGGTTGTGCATATTCAATCTCTTCTTTTTCATGTAGGCGATTTGCAATATCAATAGTTTTTGTTCTATCATTTGCTTTGATTAAATACATATCCTTACTAATAGGTTTTATAATTGAAGCGTTTAGTTCTTTTGCATAACTTTCAAGTGCTTTTATTTCTTTTGTCTTTACGATAATTTGATCGCCTACTCCAACAATACTACCAACCATTAACAATTCATAGCATTTTACGCCTTCTCGTAAAATTTGTTCAGTTTGACAAGGTGTAATATCTATTTTTCTATCTCCAAAATAGAAATAACTGTCTGTTGCAAAACTAAGTTGTGCTACAAGAGCAAGAGTTAATGCTGTTTTTTTCATTATTATTTCTCCAAGTTTAAAATATCTAGTAATTTTACAACAAAATTATTAGCCCATTCCAACCCTAATATTCATTTAATAAGTCCATACTTGATTCTTGTCAT
>NZ_FOXB01000075.1 GCF_900115615.1 Hydrogenimonas thermophila
GTGAAAGTTTTAGGTGTAACTTTTTCGTTTGTAAATACCTAATTATAGAGCAATTTGGCTTGTTGTCTAATTTGGTATGGATTTATTGGGGTATAGAGATTCCAGCACCTAAAAATAAATTTAATCTTCCATTTTTATACTGTTTTTTTAATGCTTCAAATCTACTTTCAATATTAAATTTTTGTAACATATTTTTTGCTTTTTCTATTAAGTCACTTTTTCTATTATTTTTCCAATCTTCAAAAGCTTGTTTATATGCTTCTTTATCAAGTGCTAAAATATCGTTACAATAAAACCCGTAATCTTCTATATATATTTGTCCATCATCCTGACCATATTTATCATTTAAATACTCTTGAAATAATATTTCTAAATATTTCATTCAAAACCTTTAATAAACATTTCATTTACTTCAATTTCTCCATTTATAAGTTTTGTAAGAAGTATGTCTCGTAAGTTTTGCAAAATAGGCTTTTCAGAAGAGTAAATTCTATCAATTAAAGGTCTAGTTGTTTTGTAAAAGTTTTCTATTAAATCATTAGAAGGTATTAATACTTTTTCTTCTTCCAAAAAATATTTAGTTTGAAAATTACTTATTCCTGTACTTTGGTTTTGATACATCCACATTTTACCTTTGTCATAAATATACAATAAATGATAATAAATAAGAACTCCAATTTTTTTACTAATTGGTCTAAATAGTCTACAAAAACTTGCAGGTTCTACCTTATATCCTAATATTTCAATAATTTCATGTGTTAAAAATAAACTTCTTCCTGTTGGTTGTCCTTTTGTTCCCCCCGAAATTTCTATAATAATATCACCATCCAATAATTGTCTTGTTTTTAATTTTTTACTTTCTACAAATCTTGTAGGTATTTCTTCAAAATCTAAGTTTTTTATTTTTGGTATATCTGTTCCTCTAATAATTTTTACTTTTTTAGAATATTTTAAATCTTTAACATCCTTACCCCAATCTCCTCCAATATGCTTTTCTAATAATGAACCAAAATTTTTAACCTCCCACCCTTTAGGAATCATTCCAATTTCACTATCTACCAATTCACTCGGAAAAAGCTTTACAATCTCTTTACTCATGCCAAACTCTTTGGCTATTTCACTTTCACTTTTGCCATTTGTTTTTGCTTTTACTATCTCAAAATCCACAAACCAAGATTTAAAGATAGCCTTTGCCATCTCTTCAAGAGTAGAGTTAATGTTTTGCAAAGTCTCTATCTTTTCATCTATTACAGACAAAATATCGGCTATCTTTTTTTGAATTGGGAGAGGAGGAATTTTTATTTTTATGTTAGAGAATGTTGTTTTATTTAAAATTGGAGTAGCACTCCCACCTGCTAATCTTTTAAAAATATCTTTAATATTTCTCAAATAATAATAAATATAATCACTATTTACACTATTATCAACTATAATAGAATTTATTTGCTGATTAGAAATGGCTTTTTCTTTTATTTTATAAACTTTTCCTAAGTCCGAACCTATACAAGAAACACAAATAGCTTCTTCGCTCAAAATACAATTAGAAATAAATTCCAAACCTTTTTGTGTAACAAATCTTTCAGTTGTATTAATATATTTTAGATTATAATTCATATCTGAAGGAGTAAGAAACATAATATTATTTTTTTTATTATTAGTTAATACATTTTCATATTTCTTTGGTGGAGTTTTACCAGTTACAATTTTTCCAATATCCCCCAATCTCACCTCTTTCCACTCACTCATTCTATTCCTCTCTATCTCTTTTTGAAGTATATACTTGTTTAGGGCTGTTTGGACTTGAAAAATATGGAAATAGAAATTTTTTAGCCACAAGTTCGGAGATATAATCTTTTATTGTATCTTTATTTCTATGTAAAAGATTAGATAAAAGCTCTGGTGAAAAGTAGCCATATTTACATATTTGAATGATTATTGTTTGCATAACTTCTTTTTTAACTCTTTGTTTGTTTGATATAGGGGATATTATTTTTTCTATCTCTTGTAAAATATCAGATGGGATTTCCTCTCTTTTATAAAGTCTAACACCCCAAGTAGTATCTGTAATACCCTCAGTAGAGGTTGTAATACCCTTAGTAGTATCTGTAATACCCTCAGTAGCTAATTTATATGTTGTCCCTTTACCAACCCCATCTTTTTGTAAAAAGCCATCTTTTGCAAGTTGTTTTAATATATTGCTTACATCACTTGGATGTATATCTAAAATCTCTAAAACTCTTTTATGGTTAATCTCCTCTTCTATATAAGCAGTTGCTAAAATCATTATCTCTTTTTCATTAAGTTTATTAAAGCTACTGCTAAAAATTGTTTTTAACTTTTGAATAGTCTCTTCATCAAGAAGATTTATCATTCTAAGTTCTAATAGTGTTTGTGGATGATGTTCGTTTTTTTCATATAAAAGAGGTTTTGCCCAGTTATATTTACTCCAGCTTTGGTATATTTTGGGTATTCCAGAACCTGCTTTTTCTGCATACCCTATAAGCATAAACATTTTTTGAATATTTCTATTTCTACAATCGCTCTCTCCACCTTTTATAGCTATCTCTATAGGTATTCTCATAAGTCCAGGGTTCCTAAAACCAAACATATCTGGTCGTTTTACTATAAGTATTGATAATCTTTCACTATAATCTGTATGAACTAAAGCATTTATTAAAGCTTCTCTTATAGCTTGATGTATAGGAGTGTCTTCTTCTCTCTGTGCTTCTTTTAAGCTAAATGGAATTTTTAAGTTTTCATATAGTTTAGCTATAACTTTTCTATAAAAATCAAAAATATTTCCACTCCAAGTTCCATCAGGATAAATCCTATCTATCCATCTTTTTTCAGTAACTGCTCTTGGTCTTTCTTGATAATCTACCATATAATAAGGCAAAGCCTCTTCTATAGAGTTTTGTTTGCCAAACATTAAAAGTCCCGCTATCGTTAATCCTATCTCACCACTTTCTCTATCTTTTTTATACCCTCCAATACTTTTTAAAAATTCTAAATCGCTTAGTGCATTAAAAGGGTGATCTGGTTTGTGAGATTTAAAAATATTTCTATAAGCATAAAAAGTGCTAAGTTCAATATCGTCAAAATCAAAATTTTTTAATACTTTGCTATCTCTACTATCTTCTATTTGTTCTGCTAAAAATCTTTTTACACACTCTTCTTTGCATTTATAGTCCCCTTCACCTTGCCTTACGAATGTTCCTATAAGAGGGTTTTGTCCTTTATAAATAGGTTTTTGTTTTCTGGTAGCTTTTGGGATTTTTATCCATATAATATTTTTTTGCTCTATTTCTAATATTTGAATATGCTCATTCTTTAAGATATTTAAATTAATTTTCTGAGGGTTATTTAATGTATCAAAAAGCTCTTTTATTACTTCCTCTGGATTTTTTATACCTACTAAGTTGATAGTATCTCCATTTTCTTCGATACCTAAAAAAATATTGCCTCCATTTGTGTTTGCCATAGCGCTATAACTTTCTAAAAAATCGTTTGGTAATTTTCCTTTTCCATTTTTTCCAGTAGCTTTTTTAAACTCAATTTCAAAGCTTTCTTTTAAAACTAAAATATCTTCTTTAGAGTCTATTTTAATCACTTTTTATCCTCCTATAATACATTTATAACTTCTCATCACTCAAAAGAGGATGAAAAAGTTATAAAAGTTGTGTTAGCATAAAGACAGTTGTGTTAG
>NZ_FOXB01000076.1 GCF_900115615.1 Hydrogenimonas thermophila
ATGACAAGAATCAAGTATGGACTTATTAAATGAATATTAGGGTTGGAATGGGCTAAGCTAAAAAATATACGTATTTTAATTTCAAATCTTCAACTTCCAATAAAAGATGTTGTCAACTTTTACAGTAATATGAATGCTAAAATATTAGAAATTATTGCAACTACTTCAAAACTATCTCCTGCTAAACTCATTACAATAGATTTGGTAGCATATACTGCATTTTTAAAAGCAAAAGAGCGTGCAGGTATTGAAAGAGCCATTTTATCAGCAACATTTGCTGCAAATAAATTTGCTCCGGGTATGTACAATAAATTTATTACACTAGTTGCAGAACAAAACTCATATTTAGATGATTTTTTATCATTTGCACCTGAATCAATTTCATCTTTATATAAAAATGCTGTTAATGATCCATCATTTGCAAAAGTTACAAAGATGCGAAATATAGCAATAAAAAAGGCTTTTGCAGGCAATTTTAACATTGATGCTGAATATTGGTTTGATACAATTACTCAAAAAATTAATATACTCAAAAAAGTAGATGACTCAATTTCAAAGCAGATAAAAAAAGATTTAAATAGCTTTCACAGTATGGCTTTTGTTAATACTTTTATAGGCATTTTTGTAATTATTACGATGCTTATTATTGCATTCTTGTCAATTAAAGATATGGATATGAGATTAAACTCTCTAAAAAACCTTATTGTTAAAATTGCACAAACTAAAGATTTAACCACTGAAATACGCATTTATGAAAATGATGAATTTGGAAGTATCAGATCAGCACTTCGAGATTTCCTAAATGCATTACACAACTTTACATCACACGCTCAACGCAGTGCCTATGAAAATAAAGAGGTCTCAGCAGGCTTAGAGCATGCATTTGGAGAAATTACTACAAATATTCATACAGAAGCAAAAATTGTTGATGAAGGGTCACAAGAAGCTGATAAGTTAAAAAATATGCTTCTTGCAAGTAATCAGGAAGTTACACTTACTAAAGATAATATGTTACATGCAAATCAAAGTTTACAAGATGCTATTAATCTTATTCAAAATACCATTGCACAAATAGAAAACAATGCTGTTGTTGAAAATGAACTTGCTGAAAGACTTCAACAACTTAGCCATGATGCAGAACAGGTAAAAGAGGTTCTAACGGTTATCTCAGATATTGCAGACCAGACAAACCTTCTTGCACTTAATGCTGCTATTGAAGCTGCTCGTGCAGGTGAGCATGGTAGAGGATTTGCAGTTGTTGCAGATGAAGTTAGAAAGCTAGCAGAACGCACACAAAAGAGTCTTGCAGATATAAATGCTACTATTAACATAATTGTACAATCTATTATGGACAGTAGTAGTGCTATGAATAAAAATATAGAAAATGTCAATAGATTGACAGAAGATGCTTCTAAGGTACAAAATGAGATTGGTAATGTTTCTGTAAAAATGACTGAAGCAGTTGGCAGTGTTGAAAGTACTGCAAAAACAATTGATGATGCAGCAAAAATTATGGAAGCATTCATAGGAAAAATGATTAAGATAAAAGAGCTTTCTGAAACAAATACAAATAACATTTTTAATAGTGAAGAAAATGTTAAACGTATTGGCAAACTTGCTGACGAAGTTCTAAGACAAATTAGTCAATTTAGAGTATAAACTATAATTGAGGAGAAGTTCTTTACTTCTCCTTTAATGCTTTTCTATCTTATTTTTAATACTCTCAAAATCTTTACCAAAAGCAAAACATGCACGCATATCACAAGCAATAAAGCCGTCTAACTTTTCAACTTTTTTCAATAAAAATGGATAATGAATAGTTTCAATTTTTTCCGCACTATCTTGTAACATTTTATAGTTTGACTTAATTCCGATAACTCCACGTTTAAAACGAATATATGCACGTAAACTTTCTGGATATGCATCAGGCTCTTTTTCCAGCAAAAGAGCATTTGCATCCAGTGTCTTTTTTGCAATAGATTCATAGCTTAAAGAGCTTTCTAAAAGTGCTAAATCAAGAAGATTATTTATCATTACAGAGAGTGCAGAGGTGTAGTAGTTATCTTGCAAATCAGCATAACTTTCAAAACCGTCACTTCCAAGCAGCCATCGACCATCTCTATAAAATATTTTCAATGCCAACTTCATCCATCTATTAGCATCTTGTAAATAGTTTTCATCCAGTGTAGTCTGATAAGCAGTTAATGCCACATCAATCATAAAAGAGTAATCCTCAAGCAATCCTTCTTGAACAGGCTTATTTCCATATAACACTTGATGATAAAGTGTTCCATCATCTTTTTGCATCAATTTCTTTAATGATATATAGGAATTTTTGGCACTATTTAAATACTTTTCATCTAAAAAAGAGGCTTTAAATAGTGCTTTTATCATCATAGCATTCCAGGCTGTAATAATCTTTTTATCTATAAATGGATAGGTTCGTTTTGTTCTAAGCTCTTTTAAAATCTTTTTTGCCTTCTTAAATCCCTTTGGTTCTACCTCATCTACCCTTCTTGGATGAGCAAACTCTGTATCAAAATTACCATCTTCACTAATATCCAGAAATTTTAGAATTTGATTTGCATCTTCTTTGCTAAATCCTGAATTTACCAATGCAGAAAATGCTTCATCATAACGGTATATAAAATACCCTCCCTCTTGATGATCACTATCAGCATCACTTGCACTAAAGTATAACCCTTCAGATGTTCTAAATCTACGATTAATCTCACTTACAGTCTCTTTAACAACCTCTCTATATCTCTCTTTTTTAGTTAGCTTATATGCTTTGACATATAGAGGTATCAATTCGGCATTTGTATATAACATCTTTTCAAAGTGAGGCATCTTCCAGGTACGATCTACACAGTAACGAAAAAATGCACCGTCAATCTGATCATAAAGACCACTTCTTTGCATTGCATCAAGTGTTTCCAATGCCATTTGCTTTGCTTTTCTGTTGCCATTTAGAGCATAAATGTCAAATAGTAATCTTAACCTTGAACTCTCTGGAAATTTTGGTCTATTGCCAAAACCTTTGTAAATATTGTCATAGTACTCCGCCATCAACTCAACTGCCTGATCAGCTATTGTTAAATTAACATCAATCGGTTTAGAAGGAATATTATGCACTCGTTTCATCAAAGCTTCAATTGCATTTGCTTTTCTCTCAATCTTTTCTCTATTGTTACGATAGAGCGTACCAATCTTAGGCAACAGTGTCTCTAATCCTTCAACACCGTATGAAGTAATTGGTGGAATATATGTAGCTGCAAAAAATGGTTTTAAATCTTCTGTTAAAAAAATAGTTAAAGGCCATCCACCACTTCTGTGTAGCCCATTCCAACCCTAATATTCATTTAATAAGTCCATACTTGATTCTTGTCAT
>NZ_FOXB01000077.1 GCF_900115615.1 Hydrogenimonas thermophila
GATAATTTTGGTGCATATTTAGGCATTTTATTTTTTCAAAAAATGTGTTTTTTAGGGAATATTAGGTGGGTTTTTATTTTATGGATTTATTTGGGGTTAAAGTTTTGTCATATATTGCATTTATATGCCACAGTATAGCTAACACATCTTTGTCATCTTCTAATGGTAAAAGGTTGAGAACTCCAAAATAGTTGTGTCTTTTATATCTTTTTAAACGAGTCAAAAGTTTGAAATTACCATTTTTCAACCTTACTCCAAAACCGATATCATCATATTTTTCATGACTTATACCACTTTCTCGGTATGGGTTTTGAGGTGCATAAATATTATAGATATCTCCAGTTTCTACTCCTCCGGTTTGGCTACTGCCAAAAACATCAAATCCTACATTCCAATTACCAATTTTTTTATTCTCATATAAAGTAATAGTATGTCGTTCTTTCAGTGTATCATAACGATAACTGCCTTGACTCTCATTTCCATCTCTATCTATTTTTGTAATTACATCAATAACACCAATAAAAGCATTTTCTCCATAAAGTACAGAACCTGGACCTCGTATAATTTCAATTCGATCAATTAAATCGACAGGAAAGTTTAAATAATAATACTGATTATCATAAAAATCATTATTGACTTCAACCCCATCAATCATCAATTTTATCTTATCACGGTATGGACTCTTCACACCCCTCATAACTATCTGTTTTATACCACTATTACTCATAGAGATTTCTATTCCTGGAACTAAAGCCAATGCCTCAGTTAATGTTTCTATATGTAGTTCTTCCAATTTATCTCCATAAAGTACTGTTACCATAGATGGAGATTTATCTATACCAAGACGACTTTGTGTTGCAACCTGATTAACCTCTTGTAATGTTTCAAGAAGTTCTTCAAAAGATTCCTCTTGTGCAAATAGATGTAAAAATGGTAAAATCATCAATAAAGTTAATTTAAGTATTTTCATCTTTAATTTCCTACTTAAAAATATTTACTGACTATTAAAATATAAAAAAGCTTAAAACATATATAAAAAGCAATAATTTATTTAAACATAAAGATAAAATAGTGGAACAGTTAGAAGCACTTTATGAATCGACGCCGAAAGCTTTAAACTTTATAGAGAGAAAAATTTCTATATCAAATAAACACATAAATATCTATGGTCCTCCAAAGTCTGGAAAGACATGGCTTGTTTTAGACTATTTGACAAATATCCCAAAGAAAAAGCATATTTATATTGATCTTAATGATGTTAGATTAGATAAAAGTTCTCTTAATAAAAAGTTGCAAGATTTTATTGTAATAAATGATATTGATGTAGTTGCTATTGATCATTATGATGACTCTATAGGTTTGCCCAAATGTAAACAGTTAATTGTCATTTCACAAAAACCGCTTTTTTTGTCAACTCTTTCTTCATTACTTCTTCAACCACTTGACTTTGAAGAGTACTTGGCATTCGAAAAGCGTCACATACATCTTGAACACTCATTTTCTCTCTATCTTCGTACAGGTTCTTTACCTGAAATGGCAACTGTGCATGAGACACTACTTACCAAAAACCTTCATCAAATAATGAGAACAACTTTCCCTGAACAAAGTGAACAGAACTTTTTTCGTACACTTGCAAAATTTTTAGGTAAACCATTAACTGCGAACCAACTATACACAACTCTAAAAAAAGAGCATAAATTCTCTAAAGATCGAGTCTACAAAACAATTAAAGAGTGGGAAGATAGACAAATCATTAAATGGGTTAAAAAATTCAATCAACCAAAAGCTGCAAAAAGACTATTACTATATGACTTTGCTTTACCAGCATCAATGTATTTTGAAAAATCTCTTATGGGACAACTCTACTCAATAGCAGCCAATAAAATGCTTCAAAACTATCCAGATGTATCTTACACTGAAACTATGGACTTATATGAACCGACAACAAATCAAGCTATTCTTCTTTCACCCTTTGCAAACCCGCAAAGCTCTGCTGCTAAAGTCTCTAAACTGATTAATGAAATTGAAACATTAAAAATCAAATCAATTACTATTCTTACTATAGCCAACAGTTTTGATTTTGAATTTGAAAAGATTAATGTTAATGCAAAGCCATTTTATGAGTGGATAATAGAAGAGTAAAATTTATAGTTGACTATTTCTAAAACAGTAACCTACACCATATACAGTTTTCAAATATTTAGCCTCTTTCCCACTATCTCCTATCTTTTTTCTAATATTTTTTATATGATTATCCAAAGATCTATCTGAACTTTTAAGAGATAATATAGATGATAGTTCTTCTCTTTTCACTACTCTATTTTTATTTTTAATAAGATACGTTAGAATTTCATTCTCAATACTTGTAAGGTCCAATCTTACTCCATTAAATAGTATTGAATTACCTTCTATTTCAAATAACTCTTTTTCTATTTTTTCCTCAATACTGAGTTTATTATTTTTGCTTAAATGCACCCAAATTCTAGCTTCTAGTTCTTCAATATCAATAGGCTTTATCATATAATCACAAGCACCATATTTGAAAGCCATAAGTTTAATATTTTTGTCGCTATATGCGCTTGTAACAATTACTGGTATATTTTTTATATTTTTTATATTTTTCAAAACTTCTAAACCACTATAATCTGGAAGATTTATATCTAGTATTGCTATATCAAACTCTTCATACCTAATTTGCTCCATACTTTCAGTTGCATTAAAAGCAAAACTAACATCAAACCCATAGTCTATTAAATAGTTATATATCAATTCAGCAGCTAACTCATCATCTTCAACTAGTAAAACTTTGATCTTTTCCATAACTGATATACTCTCTTAAAATACAGATTTTACAGATTTTAGTTAAATTTAACTTAGATTTGCATTATAAACTTCCAAAAATATTTAGAAACATAATCTTGAATTAGTAACTAATAATAGATTAAGGACTATAAAATTGAAAGTAAAAGTCTATTCAAGCTTAAATCTATCTCTAAAACCAGCATTAAAAAACATTAAAAATAAAATAAAAAAAGATTTTGAAAACATAAATTTTTTACTCTTTAGCATACACCCAGAATATAGTTGCGATGTTAATGAATCAATACAAGAGGTATTTGGTAAAATCAACTATGCAGCATTTCAT
>NZ_FOXB01000078.1 GCF_900115615.1 Hydrogenimonas thermophila
CATTGTTGACCCCACATTTTTTTGAGTCAACTCAAGCAAAAATCTTTCCAAAATCTTTTTTTAATAAATATTTAAAATTTCATCGGATTTGGCTGGATAAAATGCAGAAAAGCCCCATTCTCAAAATTTTAGATTGAGACTTTCAAAGAGATACAAATCATAAGAGTTTTACTCGCAAATATTTTCACAAACTGTGCTATTTCCATAACTAAAAGTATAAGATGGATGATATGCGTTGAAAATATCATCTATATTTTGCACCTTTTTAAAACCAAAACTTTTATTTTCAGTTTTTGCCAAGTAGTATTTTGAGTTATCTTTTGCACAATTATAAAATTTTATAAGTTCATCTTTTAATCTATCTTTATTTATGCTTCCTGAAGCAAATATTACTGGTGCATCTAAAAAGTTAACATTATCGTTAAAAAGGTATTTTGAATCAAGACTATCTAACATATTTACAGCATCATTTGAATTTGAGTTTTTAAGATTAAAAAGATTATATATTTTTATAACTCCGCCACTATATTTTTTACTAAAACAGTTGAGTAAATTTCTCATAAGAGGGTCTAATTTAAACTCATAATAGTTTTGTTCAAAAGTAGGTTTTTCTAAATAGGGTAAATTTTTGGAGACTAAAAAATCGTTTATAATTTTGTCTGATTTTGGTTCAGCACTTCCTGGATTTAGCAAAACTATATTTGCAATTAAATTCCACTCATTACCAAATTGTAAAATTGTCTGATCTCTAAAAAAGTTTCCACTCTCTTCACACCATCTTGCATAAGCTACCATAACTGCCTCCTTGTTTTTTTTAAATTTTACCTTTTTGATTGCAAGATAGTGTCTGGTTAGCTATTGCTTTTCAATAAAACAAGATCTCTATTTTTTAATACCTCAAAAAAATCTTCATTGACTTTATTCATAAACTCATCAACACTTACAGACCAGTCAATTTTTTGTATCTCTTTTTGATTATCATATATTTTTATATCTACTCCTAATCTTTACAAGTAGTTAAGAGAGTATTTTGCATTTTTGGCTCTTGTTTCTCCTTCAAAAGAAAATGGCAAGATTACATAATAAAAACTTTTTTTATTTTTTAAAAATTGTGCAATTTCTATGATGGCTTTGGATGTGAATTGACATCCAATACCACCAACAATTATATATTGATCATTACTATTTTCTGAACAATATTTAAAATCTTCTCTTCTACAATCGATTTACAGCCACTCTCTTCATAACTTGATATTCTTTCTATTTCAACTATTTCATCTCTAATTCTATTTTTAATACTACGTACAATATTTGCTCCAGTACTACCTAAACCTATGATATAACTCATAATACTCCTTTTTTTATTTTTATGGCTATAAACGAGAAGTTGTCTATCTCTTTTTTATGAACTTCATTAAAGAGAGTATTGACAAATGTTTCAAGTTTACTACTTTTAAAAAGGGTTTCTAACTCTTTATCGTCTATGCTTTCTGTTACTCCATCACTGCAAATAAAAAAGAGATCATCTTCTTTTACATCAATCTTTGTTGAATCTATGATCAGCTCTTCATCTTCTAACTCTCCACATATCAAATACCCCTCAAGCATTTTGTACAAATCTGAGCAACTTTCAAACTCATCTCTACTTATCTCACCGCTTTTTAGCATTCTTTGAGCTTGAGTATGATCGGTTGTAAGAGGTTTTAGCTTTTTATCTCTAAAAAGATATACCCTTGAATCGCCTGTATGAAAGATGGTAGCTTTTTCATCTGCAAAATATACCCCAGCAAGAGTAGTTGCAGATCCTTTTAACTCTTTTGAATGTAAGCTTATGTTCTCTAATCTATCTTGAATCTTTTTTATACTCTTAACAGGAAAAAAGTGATTACTTGAGCTAAAAATTTCATACAAAAACTCTAAAACTTTACAGCTTATGATGTGAGATTTTTTATGACTGCTTATGCCATCTGCTACTGCAAAGATTGCAGAGTTCTCTTTTATGATCTTTTTAGAAACTGTTGACATAGAGGTTTGACAAATTAACTCTTTATCTATGAGTAAAGAGTCTTGATTTGATGGGAATTTTTTTGAGCCAATGTTGGTAGTAAAGTAGCACTCTTTCATCATCTTTGCATTTACCTTCTGTTTTTTGAAATTGTACTACTTTGTTTTGCAATATTGTGTCTGGATTGCAAACATTAGATACAAGCAGACATAATTTGACACTTCTCAAGTATAAAATTACAGCAAAACTTATAAAAGGAGTTGACAAATGTACGATTGAGTTTAAAAAATAGATGAATGCTGATTGATGAATTTGATTTCATCATATGGTGTTAGGGAAGGGTTGTTTGATATGGATAGTTTGAAAATATTTGAATGACAAAATCTTATAGAAGCCGTTTTATAAGAAACAACTTAAACGGCTGAAATTTTAAAAAAAAAACATACCTTTTTGTTTCATTTTTAAAACACTTCAAAACTGCGAAG
>NZ_FOXB01000079.1 GCF_900115615.1 Hydrogenimonas thermophila
ATTTTCAATAATTCTGGCTCCATTTTTTCTCCCGATATAAATATACTTTTTTGGCTTTATAGCAAAAAGTATTCCTTAGTATCGGAATGGGCTACAAAATTATAAATTTTTTTGTAATTTTTATATACAAAATAAGTTTTAGTAGTGCTAATCCAACTTTTTCACATCTTTTTATATATCTATATATAAGTAGTTTGTCTATAACTTAACAAGTTAATTTACACACAAAGTATTCATATGTATTTCGATGAAGTATCAAATATTATTAAGTACATATTAATCTAATGATAATAAGCCAAATTAAAAATTTCATAGTTAAGATTTTTATTTGAAAAAGTCCTTGAAATATGAATATATTTCATTGTATATACTTTGAATGTTGTAAAAAATTTAGCAAAATTTTCAAAAAAATATTTATAAATCCCTTGACATTTACAACAAAAAAAGGCATAATATAGGAAGAATGAGAAAAAAAACTGAAAGGCTGAAAAATGAAAATGCTGCTTGACAACAAACAAGAGCTTACAAACATATTCAAAGAGCAGGACATCAACAACGCAACAGTGATCAACACTGCTGCAGACGCAATTAGTAGATACTTAAACGACAAAAACGACATTGAAATAATACTACAAAATATTAGTACGAAAGAAGCAAAAACAAAAGAAGATGTACTAAAGCAATATAACGAAATAGTACAGCTTGTAAAAAACGACACTGAAATTCAAAAACTTTTCAGCATTGATTTTCAGAAAAATCTTAAAAACTTGAGGCAAATTAATAGCTTAGATTTGCAAAAAGTGACTTATCAAGTAGAAGATAATGAAAAATTTGATGAGATTGTAGAAGCTTTGAAAAATCAAGAATCTGGAGCAATTCTTAGAGCTATTGAAGCAGACAAAGAGAATAAGCAAATAACTATGTATAGTAGCACTTATGGGCTTTGGAGTGCAGATAATCAACTCTTTTTTAAACAGATTGAAGCTTTAAGTAAACAGCAAAATAAAATCAGAGCTACATATACATTACGCAAAATAACTAATATCGAAGAGAAGCAAGATTTTAAAAAGTTAAATTATGCGATATTTGAAGATTTAAAAACGCTATTTGAAAACAATAAAATTGAAAAATTTTATAAAAGCATGCAACAGTTAGACAACAACTGGAAAGATGACAATATTAACTATTATATTGATGCTAAGTTTTTGAAAGAAGATCTAAGTAATGAAGATTTTAAAGAAATTGAGACGAAAAAAGAAGCGTTAAAGAATATAAAAGAGCAGACAACACACACAAATAAAAAGAGTGCTACAAAAGAAGAGCTAAAAGCAACAATAGCACAAAATGAGAAAGAGCTACATACAACTTATACTATTGACTTAAACAATGTTGAACAGCTTGATGAAATAAAAGCAGAAAAAGAAAATATCATTAAAAGTTATGAAGAGAGAATTTTAAGGGAGTTAGAAGAGCGACAGAAACGGGAATTTGAAGAGCTTAAACTTAAAATTGAAATGGCACAGCAAGAGAGAGAAAAGGCTAAAAAAACATATCTTAATAGCTTGAAAAATGGAAATACTATTATAGAAGCAGTCAAAAATTTGGAAGCTAACAAGTACAATGATGTAGTGGTTAATGAAGTTTTGGAAGATGTAAAAAGTGAAATACTTTTGAGCGTCAAAAAAGATGAGATAATAAATACTACTAAAAAAGAGCTTGAGACAACTACTAAAAAACTTAAAAGCACGACTAAAAAACTTGAAATTGCAGAGCAGGCAAGAGAAACTAATTACAAAAATTATTTATCTGAACTTGAAAAAAGAAAGAACACTGAAAATGTTTTAAGAAAGTCACTTGAGACAGCAGAAAAGCTAAAGAATACTATTATTGTTAAGAATAGCGAGATAGCAGATTTAAAAGAAGAGATACAAGAGCGTGATGCTGAAATTGAAAGCTTGAACATTAGTATTGAAGAGCTTGAAGCAGATAATAGCAAACTAAACAACAATATAGCAGAGCTAAACAATGTAATTGACACTAAAAATAATGAAA
>NZ_FOXB01000080.1 GCF_900115615.1 Hydrogenimonas thermophila
CTATATTTTTCGAAGGTAGGCTCGAAGAAGCCCTTGAACTATGATATAATCTTAGGAACTATTGGATGTTGACACAAAATTCTGAACGGTCTCTAGATTCTCAACTCAAATTTTCAAATATCTCCTCTTTTGAGATTTTTAGGTTTGTAGTGTTTTTATCCTCTTTATCTAGTGTTTCAAGTAGAGTCATATAGTTTTTTATATCTTCATCTATTTTAGATATCTCTTTTTTTACCGTCTTTCTCATCATGAGAGTGTTCTTACTTGCGTTTGCTCGTAGAAATGCACCATCTACTGCAACCAAATCACCTGTTATAAGTTTTAGGTTTTTAAGAAGTATGCTAAACTCTTTAAATTTGAATTGGCACTTTAAAGGGTAGATTTTGCAATAGCTACTTGATATTTTATAGACATCCAACATCCTTCCATCTCTTTCAAACTGTATGTGAACCATATCATCTCTATATTTCTATTTATCTCCTGTTCTAGCTTTCTACTACTGCTGCACTAACTACATTATCTTCTTCTACTAACTCATCTAAACTTGGAGGAAACATTAGCTATTGTTTACGGTTTAAACCTTGTTTGTATATACCCATAAAACATCTTTATATGGGAATTATTATACTATTTTTATGATTTTAGTATGGTTAATTTTAAAGTCATTTTGGTAGAATATTTTTTAGTATTTGAGATTGAGTTCTTTCACAGTCTCATTGGAGAGAAATATTTGACCCATGGTTCAAATATTTCTCAACTCAGTCGTTATACACAAGGATTATTTTGATTAATTTAGATAAGAAAACATTCAAAGCATTATCCAACTCTGAAAATGGAGAAGTTAATAATGATACAGTTTTTTATTATTCTCAAAAAGAAAATATTATTTCAGCAGATTACAATGGTGGAGAAATCATCAAAGGTAATTTAATTGGAAAACAATTAGAAAATGGTGAATTTGATTTTGTTTATCATCATATTAATAAAGATGGACAGTTAAAAATTGGAAAATGCTTATCAACAGCTATTTTACAAAAAAATGGAAAAATAAAACTGTTTGAAAGATGGCAATGGCTCAGTGACGATATGTCTTCTGGAACATCTGAACTAATTGAAATTGACTAAATGTATAACAAATCGTAGCAACAAAAATATGTCACCCTAGCCGAAAAAAGCTTTTAAAACTAAATAAGTTTATAGAAGTTAAATGAGTACAGATAGAGGTGACATATTTTTGTACTCAGTCGTTAGACTTAGAAGGTAAATTATTGCTTGGTAATTTAGAAAAGCGGGAACACTATTGGCTCTCCTCGACCGTTATCATAAAAAAGGAAATCTAGTGTTCGAGTCAAAATTTTGTAAAGTTGAATATTTAGAAAAATATAATGCTGTATTTTGTCAGTGGAAAAAATTCTGTAAAGCAGATGACTATAGAATTCCTTTTGAGTTTGGGTTAAAATTAATCAAAAACAAAAATGCAACTGCATGGATTACAGATACAACAAATGGATTTGAAAATGAACCAGAAGATAGAAAATGGTTATTAGATAATTTTATTCCAAAAACCATAGATAGTTCTTGTAGTACAATCATCTTTATCATTAAGAATAATAGCCCATTAAAAAATGAAATAGATGAACAAACAAAGGCACTATCTCAATTTTTTAGTGTAAAACAAGTTGAAAACCTAGATATATTAGATTTTAAATTTATGACAAAATTTTTAGAAGAAACTAATATCATAGATTATTCAAATAAAGAAATACAAAAGTTGGCAAAAAGTTTGTCATCAGATTGTAAAAATGATATTGAAATAGCAAAAAAGTGTTTTGAATATGTAAGAGACAATATCCGTCATAGTGGAGATTATAAAGATAATATTACCACTTGTAAGGCAAG
>NZ_FOXB01000081.1 GCF_900115615.1 Hydrogenimonas thermophila
TGCAGTTACAGCAGGCAGATCGGACAGTTGTTTGTAGATTCTTGCGTCTTTTTGGTCGTGTCCCAATTTCGCCAATGCTTTTAATTCTTGATAACATTGTTTAGACAGTTTTACGCAGCATTTATCACCGAAATTTGACCAATAACCTACTTCCAACTCCAAATGTTCGGAAATTCGGATTTTAAGCGGTTTTTGGGTTATGTCTTGCCATTTTTCGTCATCCCCAGATATATCGTTTCCGATAGTTCTCTGCAAAAATACAGCGGATCCGTACCGGCAGCCAAAATAATTAGCCTCGCCTTTTTTTCGGCGGTATGCTCGCTGGTTTCTATTCAAATCAAGCAGATATTTTTTAGTCAGCTTTTTATCAATAAAGCCCCATTTTTCGGATTTTTTAGCCGGATAATTCATCGAAACAGCATAAAAATAGCCGCTATTTGCACGCTTCACAATGTCCTGTAAAAATTTCCATAATGTATCTCTCACCGTCATTCTATCCCCTTGATATTTCTATAATAGGTTGTTATCTTATAATAGACACTTTTGCCGCTTTTTTGCAGCAAAAGCCCCAGTAGGGGATATTTCCAAGTTTAGAACACGTGCCAATGGACTGCTTCAGCTTCCCAGCTTACCACCCGTCCAAGTCTCCCGACTCGATGACTCCACTGCTACATTGTTGTTCAATGTACCAGGGGAGCCACCCCCAATGCGAAAAATGCCTCGCATGAGCTTTCAAGCAGTGCATATTTGCAGGTTGCCACACCTGCGCACTTCTTTCAATGACCGGAACCCAGGCCATTTTGATCAAACTCTACTCACTCAACCTCTCGACCGGCGCCATTACGCGCTACGGTCTTGCCTGGTTAGACTGCTGGAACTAACCCGACCGGTTAGGTGTCGCATATCCACATATCGCCTCACAGGTAGAATATACAAGCCCCTGGCTACTACTCCTTTCTAAGGATTTCACTCGGTCGATATGCTTCAGAGCGGTTAGGTTTTCACCATACGGTCAGTTACACGGTTGCCACTTTCGTTATTCAGCGGCTTTAGCCGATCACCTTGAGATCGGACCTTCATCGGGTTGAGCTATTTAGCTTTACGGTTTCCCGCTACGCCTCCCCCGCCGTGCAATGTCACGCCCTTTCGGAACGTCCCATTGATGGGATTTTCACCCACTTTCCAAACAGTCGCGCCCCGTATGCGTGTAGGCCACACGGGACGATTTCACAGTCGCCCATCTTCAAAATTGCTCTATCGGGTAGAAGCCCGGACTTTCACCGGACAGCCCCCACTGCATCAGGGCAAGCACCTTTCGATGCACCCCGCCGCACGGGTCATGGCTCTACACCAGGTTGGCAGCCTGGTAATCGCACCATGACAGCAAACGTCTACAGATTGGCAGTCGGTATCGTTCACCTGCAATTTTCGCATTTGGTATTGGCTTAAATCTGAACGATTGTGTTCATATTGTCATCCTTGGATGCATCCAAGGATGACCTATCAGCAGACAATAGAAATATTAAAAAAAATTATCCTTATTTTTGAATTGGTTGTATATTCCATTGTCGTGCTGAATTTTTCGGCTACGTGCTACCAAAACCCGTGTTATCGGCATTTGGAGCAGTTCGCCACCTTTTAGTTGATAAGTTCATACTTTCCTCCTTGTTTTGATTTTTTTAAGGTCAATTTTTTGAGCCTATGTACAGTTATAAAGTTGGTTGCCGACCCCCCCTTTTTTTT
>NZ_FOXB01000082.1 GCF_900115615.1 Hydrogenimonas thermophila
AAAAAAAAACATACCTTTTTGTTTCATTTTTAAAACACTTCAAAACTGCGAAGTGTTTTGATGATGAAACATAAGTTTCATCAATAACACTAACAAGGTATCGGCTTGTAGTTTAATAGAGCCGATATAGTTTGATTTTTGTTGTTGTGTTAGCTCTTTAACAATTCATTGTCAATGGCACAAATACAATCAAGAGGAAGTGCTATCTATTTTGTTGGTTGTGCAACAAATACTCTCTTAGGATCATAAGGTGTATTATGCACATAGATTGCATAGATAATCTGCAATAGTTTTCTTGCCGTAATAATGAGTGCTTCTTTTTTAGCTCTGCCTTTTGAGCGGTAGTTGATATAGACTTGCCTTAACTCGTCATTATGCCTAACAGCAGCAATACTTGCAAGATAGATTGCCTTTTTGGCTAATCTTGCACCTCTTTTGGCTAAATGCTTATGTTTGGTGCTATCGCCTGATTGTTCAAGCGTAGGATATAAACCAAGATACCCAACAAGAGCTTTTGCACTATGAAATCTATCAAGATTACCACACTCTGCAAGTAGGGCTAAGATTGTCTTATCAGACACTCCTGGTATAGTTCTAAGATTATCAATCAATTCACTCATTGATTCTTGCTCTTCGTTGGTTGCTTTTTGCTCTTTTTTCTCAAACAAAGAGAGCATTGCAGATTCAATTGTCTCAATCTGCTTTTGCAACGAGTAAATAAGAGTGATATTTGAGCGAATGGTTATTTCATATCCATCTTTGCCAACACCTGAATAGATACTCTCTTTAGCAAGCTTAAGAATCTTAGAGGCTTTATCTTCATTGAAGTTATTGCCTTTAATGTTTCTAAATGTTTTTAAGATTCTATCTACGCTTGCTTTGTGGTAATGCTTAGCAGTTGGATACTTTTGTAAAAGTGCAAGAGCAGATACACTAAAAAGATCACCTATAACCTCTTCAAGTTCAGGAAAGGTAACAGTGATAATAGATTGAGTCTGTCTTTTTATAGACTTTAGCTGATCTTGTAATGAGTTAAAGTGTCTATATAAAGAGCGAAGAGATTGAAGCTCATCCTCATTAACATAGCCTTCGCTAAACCTACCGCTTTTAATTAAAGCAGCTATCATCTTTGCATCTATATTGTCATTTTTAACTCTTTTCATCGTGTCCATCTCTCTAAACTTTGCAGTTTGATAAGGGTTTAATAATACCACACGATACCCAATAGATTTTAGATGACGATATAGATTATCGAAAAGCATTCCAGTAGCTTCCATTCCAATAAGCACATCATCTTTAGCACAAGCAAGAGAACTTAAAATTGCAGTAAGCTTTGAAAAACCCTCTATAGAAGAGGCAAAAGAGAATGGATTAACCTCTAGTGAGTTATCCTCTCTCATAATACAAGCAACATGACTTTTCTTTGCAATATCTATGCCAACATAGTACATAAAACATAACTCCTTCTTGATTGCTTGATATTTGGGTTGTGCTCACAGCCTCCTAACTCTATAGAACGGTAGAACATAAGCTCTCCAATAGCGTTTCATAGGTGAGTTAGCTAGCCCAAATTAGATAGGCTTTGTTGGGTCATCTTCTGACAAGGACAAACAGATCTTTAATTTGTGCCATTGACTGTGAATTGCAAAAAGCAGCTAACACAACTGTCTTTATGCTAACACAACTTTTATAACTTTTTCATCCTCTTTTGAGTGATGAGAAGTTATAAATGTATTATAG
>NZ_FOXB01000083.1 GCF_900115615.1 Hydrogenimonas thermophila
AGCCTTTTTATAAAAAATAACTTAAAAAGGACAAAAAAATAAAAAAGCAATAGCTTTTTAAAGCTATTTTAAAAACAACCAATTTTCAAGAGATTTTTCTCTTGAAATGAGTTTGATTTTGAAAGCACTTTTAAGAGTTTAATCTAAAATTATAACTTTAGATTAGAGTGCTTTTACAATCAAACTAAGTTGGTTTGATTGACAATTAAAAGGTGATGGCACTATTACAATTCCATCATCAATTTGAAGTAAATTAGCTTTAGTTCTTTAACTTATCACTGTCTAACCATAGCAAAAACACGAGAGGGGTTATAAGGTTCATTGTTTTTAAAGATGGCATAGATAATTGTTATCAGTTTTCTTGAAACAATTATTAAAGCCTCTTTTTTAGACTTACCAGCAGCTCTTTTATCGTTGTATAGTTTTCTTAGTTCACTATTGTGTCTAATGCAACTAACACTAGCTAAATAAAGAGCATGCTTAACAGTAGAATTGCCTCTTTTGCTAAGATGACCGAAAGCTTCTTTTTTACCAGAGCTATCTTGTGTAGGGTGTAAACCAATAAACCCAAGAAGCTTTGATATAGTAGGAAATCTACTTAAATCACCACATTCACCAAGTATTGCTGAGATTGTCTTAGTGGATACTCCTGGTATTGTGTGTAGGTTTTTTATGATAGATTCGGCTCTTTGTTTAGCCTCTTTTATAGCGGTTTTATCATCACTGCTTAAAGAGTCGCTATTTAATAAAGAGTCTATCTCTTTATCTAAAGTAGCTATCTCTTCTTGATACTTTTCATAAAGCCTAATTAGGCTATTTAGTGCAATAGCTCTTTGTTCTTTGGCTTTGCCTGAATATACAGAAGAGTTGGCTAACTCTAAAAGCTTTGTAGCTTTATCATAAGAGAAGTTGTTGCCCTTTATGTGTCTAAAGAGTTTTAATATACTATTAGCACTTACACCTTTGTAGTGTGCAGCGGTTGGATACTTTTTTAAAAGAGCAAGACCGCTAACACTAAAAGGGTTAATGAATTTCTCAAACTCTGGAAAAGTAACAGTAAGTAGGCTAAAGATTCTTTTTTGAATCTCTTTGGACTCTTTAAGACAATTATTTCTATTTCGATAAAGCACTCTTAAAGCCATATACTCATCACTTGCTACATATCCAGAGCTAAATCTGTCATCTTTTAGTAAAAAGGCAATATATAAAGAGTCTATGTTGTCATTCTTCACAGATTTCATTGTGTAATTTTGCCTATATCTTGAAGTTTGAAATGGATTTAATAGCTTTGTATTATACCCATTTGATGATAGAAAATCGTATAGATTTTCTCCATAAACACCAGTAGCTTCAAGACCAAGCACAAATGAATCTTTATCTTTTGAGAGTGTTAACAACTTAAGCTTAAAAGAGTCAAAGCCACTTTTAGAGTTTAAAAACTTGAAGTTTTTTAAAACTCTTTTTTCACTCTCATCAATAACATTGACAACGTGAAACTCTTTAGATACATCTATCCCTACAAAGTATCTCATATAAGCTCCTCTCGTATCTCTCTTTGGTTGCCCAAAGGGCATCACAGCCTCGTAATCAATGAGCAATTGATGCAAAAGCATCATTGCAACTTTTAATCAGTGATTATCACCAAAGAGACAGTCAAGCTAAATTAAGTGATCTCCTTAAGCAAACTAAGCTTAAAGAAGTCACAGGGGGTAT
>NZ_FOXB01000084.1 GCF_900115615.1 Hydrogenimonas thermophila
CGTACAAGTAATGCAGGAGGTTTAATAATAGGTGCAGTTGCTATCGCAACTGGTTAACATATGTGGCTAAGAAGCCACATAACTTATAGCCCTGGCGGGCTATACCCCTTATTACTTGTTGTTTAGTGCAAAATGAGAATGCACTAAACATTTGACAGTTTAGTGCATTCTCGATATAATACAGCTATGGAAAATTTGGGCATAAAAAAAGCCCGATCGGAGAATTGTTTGGCGACTCTCTCTCCAATCAGGCTACAAAATTATCATTTACTTACCAATAGGCTTTCGCTATGCAGAATTATAGCATATTAGATACAAATAGGCAACCTTACTACATATGCTTTTTGGTTGCTGGAAACGACGGTACAGAGTGGATAGACGCTGGACTACCTACACCGAATTGGTTTGTAAAATTCAAGCATAGCTATCTTATAGGATGGCTTATTGACGGCTACTTTCATACAAAAAAAGGGCAAGAGTACCTAAATGACATAATCGCAAGAATTATCTTCACTCTACCGATAAAAGAAAGATTGAAATATAGGCCAAATAATCCGCTACAAGTTGATAAAATTTACAAGCTGAAAGAGTTTCAAAATCTAAAAAGTTTATCTACCTCTACAATCACAACTACTAAAATAAATCTACAAGGATATATCAGCTCACAACACGATGATGATATGAAATTTTGGGAGTTAAAGCTATGGATAGAAAAACAGATACAAAGAAATGGCGGTGAAGGCAATATGGTATCTTTTGAGATGCTATTGCAGTATGCTACAAATATGTACGATTGGAAAGATTTTTCAACAGCAAAAGCAAAATGTAGAAATATCTGGCGATGGTATGAAAAAAGAAATTGGAAATATCACATGCTTAAAACTACTAAAAGCGAGGAGGAAATATACATGACACGAAGAGAACGAGCAATTAGCAATGCAAGAGCTAAAGCAGAAAAGGCAAGAAAAGCAGTAATAAATGCAATAACTGGACTATATGCAGATGAGTACAAAAAAAAGAGTGGAGCTTGGCATATCGGTAAAATTGTTGAAGCAACTGGAGTTAGTAGAAATATTGTCGCTAAATACCTTAAAGAGTTTGAAGAGGAGAATACAAAATAATTTAACTGCCTCCGTCGACTTAGAAACCTTAAAAGCCAAATTTTTTGGAGTTTTTCGCTTAAGAATTGAGCCAAAAACCCCAAAAAAAATCCTGAATCTTAAGCCGTTACATTGTAACACTATGTTTTTAGTATTGAAAACGCTTATTTTCAATATTAAAGAGTTATCTATGGAAAGAAATCTACCTTTATAGATTTGTACCCAAATTACATTGATACTTTACGATACTCAAGATCCATAATCTTCTCAGCCAACCAAGTCTTTATAATAGCTTGACGGCTTACCCCAATATGTTGTGCCTCCTCATCAAGCTTTTTAACCATCCAAGCTGGAAAGTCTATGTTGATCCTTTTTGGTTCTAAATTTGGTCTTCTAACATTGGATAAATCAAGATAATCAACAATATCCTCTTCGCTTTTGTCAAATATCTCATCAAACTCTTTTGCCTTCATATATCTCAATCTCCTTTTTCCTTGATCTTCTTGCAGAGATTATTCTAATTCTATCTCTACGTATTGTTGTAATAACGCTATAAAACTTCTCTCCAA
>NZ_FOXB01000085.1 GCF_900115615.1 Hydrogenimonas thermophila
AAGATAATGGCTCAATCTAAAAGGCTTGATTATCCACTCTCTCTTGTAATATTTGATATAGATTTTTTCAAAAAGATCAATGATAAATATGGACATTTAGCTGGCGATAAAGTTCTTAAAGCATTTGCTTCTTTGCTTATGCACAGAATGCGTGAATCAGATATAGTTGTCAGGTATGGAGGGGAAGAGTTTATTGCTATTCTTCCTGAAACAAGTAAGAAAAGGGCTTTTATTACGGTTGAGTCAATAAGAAAAGTTGTTGAAGAGATGAAAGTTCATATAGATAGTATTGATTTGATACGAATAACAATGTCTGCAGGTATATCTGAATATAATTATGAAGACAGCTTAGAAGAGTGGATCAAGCGTGCTGATGATGCTCTCTATTTGGCGAAAGATAGAGGTCGTAATCGTATTGAAATGGAATAGTTTTAAAGATTTTATCCTTTTTTCAACAATAGTCCTGCCAAAATAATCATACCTATTCCAATCCACGTAAATAGACCTGGAAATGGATCACCAAGCATAATACCAAATCCAATAGCAAATGGAATATTTGTGTAGCTTACAACACCAATAACTCCTGCACGTCCCAAGCTATAAGCTTTAGTAAGAAGCCATTGTGAAACAGTAGATATAAGTGCCATAAATCCTATGAGTGCCCAAGTGGTTTTAGACTCAGGAAATTTAAACTCAGGAAAAAGAAAAGCAAGTGAGTCTGGTGCATTGACAAATGGAGCTGCTAAAAAAAGGAGTAAAGGTAAAAGTGTACCAAGTCCTACAAATGAAAGAACTATAATTCGAGCATCATATATATCACGTATCTTTTTGATTGTAGCATAGGCGCAAGCTGCTAAAAAACCGCCTAATAAACCTAAGAAGTGATCATAACTCATTGAAAACTCTGCCGGTTGAGTAATGAAAACTACACCGCCAAAACCTATAAATATTGCCATAATTGCATAAATATTTAGTCTCTCATTCATCAATAAAAATGCTAAAATTGCAACGAAAAGAGGTGATGTTTTATTTAGTGTAATAGCTTCTCCAAGAGGAATTGTTGTGATTGTATAGAAAAAAAGGATCATCGCACTAAAACCAAAAAAACCGCGTAGTAAAAGTAAGTGAAGTTTTCCTCCTGGTAAAGAAGGTGGAGTATGACGAAGTGCAATAAGAATAAGCAATACGCCAATCATATTACGAAAAAAGACAATCTCCATTGCACTCAACTCTTCACCAAGAATTTTGGCTATTGCACCATTCATTGCAGAGATAAGTGCACTACCAAGCATAAAAATAACACCACGGTCAATACTGTGCATAGGATACTCCAAAAATTAAAATCGGAATTATAGCAGGTTTGAAATTGAGAAAGTAGAGTCTAAATATCAGTAAATTATTTATTAAATTTTAATATAAACATAGAGCCATTTTTAATTTTTCTATATAATAAATCTCCATTAAATTGTTCTCTCATTATTCGCCGACTTATATATAGACCAAGTCCTATACCCTTACCCCCAATAAATCCATACCAAATTAGACAACAAGCCAAATTGCTCTATAATTAGGTATTTACAAACGAAAAAGTTACACCTAAAACTTTCACCC
>NZ_FOXB01000086.1 GCF_900115615.1 Hydrogenimonas thermophila
CATATGATGAAATGATTAATAATTTTCCTGATATTGAACTGCTTGAAATAGATAACAAATCATTAGAGAGAAATATTTGACCCTGTGGCTCAAATATTTTTCAATTCAGTTGTTAAATTAGAATTAAGGACATAAATGTCACTGATAGAAGATGATCCATATGGAATTCAAAGAGAAGCGTTAATCAAGGCTTCAAATGTTAGATCAATTTTTACTCCAAATAGACCCATCAATAGTGTCGAATTATTTATGGGTAGAAAAGATATTGTAAAAAGTGTTATCGAAGGATTAAATACTCCGGGACAACATTTACTATTATATGGCGATAGGGGCGTTGGAAAAAGTTCTTTAGCTAATATCACGGTTACAATTCTCGATAATAGTGATATGGTAGATGGTAAACTACTTACTAAACGATGCTCTAGTCAAGATACCTTTGAAACAATTTCTAATGAGTTAATAGCAGAGTATGTTGATGAACCTTTTCTATCAGAAGAAACGCACATTACAAAATATAAAGAAGAAGCAGGTGCAAAAGTAATTGGTATTGGTGCGAAATTAGGTAACGAAACTCAATCTTCGAAAAAATTTATATATTCAAGTGATATAACACCATCAAATATAGCAAAATTATTAAAAGATAAAAAAGGTCTCTATCTAATTGATGAGTTTGATATTTTAGAAGATGATAAAGATAAGCATGACCTAGCTCAATTAATTAAATTATTGAGTGATTATCAATCTCCATTTAAAATTTTTATTGTAGGTATATCACAATCGGGAACAGATTTAACAGCTGGTCATCCATCTGTAAGCAGATGCTTAAAAGAGATTAAATTAGAAAGAATGATGGATAAAGAAATAAAAGAAATTATTGATAATGGAATGAAAAAACTATCCATAGAATTATCTGAACAAGTGAAAAATATAATAGTTAATATCTGCAATGGATATCCACATTTTGCTCATCTTATTGGTCTAAAATGTGCTGAGGAAGCTATCATAAATAATATTAAAAAGATTACAAAAGGTGAATTTGTGCAAGCTGTTGATAATGCGGTCAAAGATGCAGAAGGAACGTTAAAAAGGTTATATGACAATGCAACACAAAATGCTTCTGAAACAAAACAAAGAAATATTCAACTTATTTTAAAAGCTTGTTCTACATTTAATTATGATGATTTTACAATAAATGATATTGCTACTAAATTAAAAGCTTATGGTCATGAATTATCAAATAAAACAGTAAGTGACTATGTTAGACAATTTACTTCCGATAATAGTGATTCTATCTTAAGAAGAATTAAAAGAGGTATTTATAGATTTAATGATCCAAGAATGGTTAGTTATATTAAGATGAAAGAAAATCTTTTAGAAAGAGACAGACTTGCATTAAAACACGGAGAAATTTAACAAAACAGAGTAGCTAATAAATTACGTAGTAGCAATTTATTGGCTATCTTTGAGTATTATATACTAAAAGCCGTTTTATAAGAAACAACTTAAACGGCTGAAATTTTAAAAAAAAACATACCTTTTTGTTTCATTTTTAAAACACTTCAAAACTGCGAA
>NZ_FOXB01000087.1 GCF_900115615.1 Hydrogenimonas thermophila
AGTGTTGAAACAATGCACTTTTACAAAGATACTGCATTAAATGAAGATAAATGCAAAGTCAATAAAGGTGCTTTTGCATTATCTATTCTTAGAAGGATAGTGTACACTTAAGTTCGCAATTTTGAGATAGACTTCTCGGTGAGAGAAAACAGAAAAGGAGAAGTCTATCCATGAGAAATGATAGCGAAATTTTCAGAAGAATTCTAACCGGATTTGTGGCTGAAGAGGATCCACTTCTTTCGATGATGAAATGGATGATGGATCAGTTGATGAAGATAGAGGCAGAACAGAAAGTTGGAGCTGTTAAAGGAGAGCACAGCAGTGAACGTAAGAGCTATTTCAGCGGCTATCGTCCGCGTCGGTTCGATACGAGACTGGGGACAGTGTATCTGATGATACCCAAGATTCGCAAAGGAGGCTACATTCCCTTTTTCATCACTGAAAAGCGCCGAAGTGAACAGGCATTGATTTCAATGGTCAAAGAGGCGTATGTTAATGGTGTATCAACACGAAAAATCGAACGTCTAGCCAAAGAGCTTGGTATAGCTAATATCTCCGCATCCCAGGTATCCCAGATCAACAAAGGCTTGGATAAACAGGTAGAAGAGTTTCGAAACCGTCCGCTTGAAAAAGAGTATCCTTTCGTATGGGTCGATGCTTTATATGAGAAAGTGAGAAATTATGAAGGGCGTGTTGTTTCTTCAGCAATAATGATAGCATATGGTGTATCAATGGAAGGTAAGCGTGAAGTACTTGCTATCGAGCCGTTTAGCGCTGAAACCACCGAAACGTGGAAAGCCTTTTTCGACAGACTCAAAGAGCGTGGTGTAGAGAAGATTGCACTGTTGATCAGCGATACCCATTACGGTATCCAAAGAGCCTTCAAGGAAACTTTTATAGGTGCTTCATGGCAACGCTGCAAAGTTCACTTTATGCGTAACATCATAGCCCATATTCCGCCAAAGGCAAAAGAGATGTTTGCTGCGAAACTCAAACAAATTTGGCTACAGGAGAGCAAAAAGGATGCGATAAGAGTAGCTCAAAATATTATTGAGGAGTTTAGTAAAAAGTTTCCAGAAGCAATTGAGGTATTGCAAAACGGTTTGGAAGACTCTTTGCAGTTCTACCACTTCACACAGATTGATAAACGTAGAATAAGTTCAACCAATGTGCTTGAGCGTATCAATAAGGAGATCAGGAGACGCTCCAGAGTTGTCTCTATCTTTCCTTCTAAAGAGTCCTACTTGAGGCTTATCGCCTCCTATCTGATGGAGTATACGGAGGATTGGGAGGTGGAGAGAAGTTATATCAGACCAGAGAAACTTCAAGAGGTTATGGAAATCTATGAGGCGCAGCTTAAAGCTGCTTGATATTCAATGAAATACAACTCGCCGAGGAGTAAAATTGCGAACTTTTCTTGACATTATCCTTAGAAGCTTCGTTATCAATATTTTACATTTGAATAAAGTTGAAAATATTGGTAGAAAAATTGTTGAAACAACATATGATCTTACAGAAGCTTTAACACTTATTTGTAT
>NZ_FOXB01000088.1 GCF_900115615.1 Hydrogenimonas thermophila
AAAGCTTCTGTAAGATCATATGTTGTTTCAACAATTTTTCTACCAATATTTTCAACTTTATTCAAATGTAAAATATTGATAACGAAGCTTCTAAGGATAATGTCAAGAAAAGTTCGCAATTTTACTCCTCGGCGAGTTGTATTTCATTGAATATCAAGCAGCTTTAAGCTGCGCCTCATAGATTTCCATAACCTCTTGAAGTTTCTCTGGTCTGATATAACTTCTCTCCACCTCCCAATCCTCCGTATACTCCATCAGATAGGAGGCGATAAGCCTCAAGTAGGACTCTTTAGAAGGAAAGATAGAGACAACTCTGGAGCGTCTCCTGATCTCCTTATTGATACGCTCAAGCACATTGGTTGAACTTATTCTACGTTTATCAATCTGTGTGAAGTGGTAGAACTGCAAAGAGTCTTCCAAACCGTTTTGCAATACCTCAATTGCTTCTGGAAACTTTTTACTAAACTCCTCAATAATATTTTGAGCTACTCTTATCGCATCCTTTTTGCTCTCCTGTAGCCAAATTTGTTTGAGTTTCGCAGCAAACATCTCTTTTGCCTTTGGCGGAATATGGGCTATGATGTTACGCATAAAGTGAACTTTGCAGCGTTGCCATGAAGCACCTATAAAAGTTTCCTTGAAGGCTCTTTGGATACCGTAATGGGTATCGCTGATCAACAGTGCAATCTTCTCTACACCACGCTCTTTGAGTCTGTCGAAAAAGGCTTTCCACGTTTCGGTGGTTTCAGCGCTAAACGGCTCGATAGCAAGTACTTCACGCTTACCTTCCATTGATACACCATATGCTATCATTATTGCTGAAGAAACAACACGCCCTTCATAATTTCTCACTTTCTCATATAAAGCATCGACCCATACGAAAGGATACTCTTTTTCAAGCGGACGGTTTCGAAACTCTTCTACCTGTTTATCCAAGCCTTTGTTGATCTGGGATACCTGGGATGCGGAGATATTAGCTATACCAAGCTCTTTGGCTAGACGTTCGATTTTTCGTGTTGATACACCATTAACATACGCCTCTTTGACCATTGAAATCAATGCCTGTTCACTTCGGCGCTTTTCAGTGATGAAAAAGGGAATGTAGCCTCCTTTGCGAATCTTGGGTATCATCAGATACACTGTCCCCAGTCTCGTATCGAACCGACGCGGACGATAGCCGCTGAAATAGCTCTTACGTTCACTGCTGTGCTCTCCTTTAACAGCTCCAACTTTCTGTTCTGCCTCTATCTTCATCAACTGATCCATCATCCATTTCATCATCGAAAGAAGTGGATCCTCTTCAGCCACAAATCCGGTTAGAATTCTTCTGAAAATTTCGCTATCATTTCTCATGGATAGACTTCTCCTTTTCTGTTTTCTCTCACCGAGAAGTCTATCTCAAAATTGCGAACTTAAGTGTACACTATCCTTCTAAGAATAGATAATGCAAAAGCACCTTTATTGACTTTGCATTTATCTTCATTTAATGCAGTATCTTTGTAAAAGTGCATTGTTTCAACACT
>NZ_FOXB01000089.1 GCF_900115615.1 Hydrogenimonas thermophila
TTGGGTGAAAGTTTTAGGTGTAACTTTTTCGTTTGTAAATACCTAATTATAGAGCAATTTGGCTTGTTGTCTAATTTGGTATGGATTTATTGGGGAAAAAAGTTAAAAGGTAGAATAAAAAGAGACTCTTAAGAGCTAACTTTTGGCACTCAACTTCAAATAGCACTCTTTAACACTCTTACCTGTAACTTTTGCTAAGAGTTTTGCCTTCTGTTTAGGCGGGATGTCAAGTGACTCGATATCTTTTAAAGTTATAGCAGACGATTGTTTGTTAGTTTTATTTGGTGAAATAATTATTACCCATTCACCTTTGATTAATGCTCCAATAATCTGCTCTTTCAATTGAGAAGCTGTTCCTTTAAAATAGTGTTCATACTTTTTTGTTATCTCTTTTGCTGCAACAATTACTCTATCTGGTATGTTTTGGGCAAGTTCATCAAGAAGTTTTTCAAGACGATGAGGAGATTCGTAAAGAATAACAGGGTAATTTTCATTTAGAACTTTTTGCAACTTCTCTTGTCTCTCTTTTCCTTTATGAGGTAAAAAACCAAAAAAGAGAAACTCTTTATCTAAAAAGCCACTTCCAGCATATGCCGTTGTAAAAGCTGATGGACCGGGCAAAACAGTATATTCTATACCATTTTCAATGCAATACTGCACTAAAAGAGCACCTGGGTCACTAATGCAAGGCATTCCTGCATCAGACATATAGACTACATTTTGATCAAAAAAGTTTTTATCAAATGAATTTATAGTTTCGAACTCATTATGACTATGAAGAGAAATGAATTTTTTTATATTGTGTTTCAAATCGTAACGTTCAGAAAGAAGATGTAGAAGTTTTTTTGTGATACGTGTATCTTCACACAGTATTACATCAGCCTCTTCCAAAACTCTCAATGCACGAAGAGTAATATCTTCTATATTGCCAATTGGAGTAGGAAGAAGCGTAAGCAAAGCAGAGTTGGTTTACTTACCTAGTTTATATTTATTTTTAAATTTCTCAACACGTCCAGTAGCGTCAACTATCTTTTCAGAACCAGTAAAGAATGGGTGACATGCATTGCAAATATCAATACGCATTTCAGGCTTGTTAGACAAAACTGTAAAACTGTTTCCGCAAGCACAACTTACTTGGCACTCAACAAATTCTGGATGAATCCCTTTTTTCATTGCTATTCCTTAGATGTATAGATTTGGTGTCATATACAACAGCGGCTTCGGTAATTTGCGAAACCGCTGCTACATAGGGGGAGGGTTGAAATTATACTTGAAAAAATAAAATTTTGCAAATTGATGAGTTTTCCCAAATAAATCCATAAAATAAAAACCCACCTAATATTCCCTAAAAAACACATTTTTTGAAAAAATAAAATGCCTAAATATGCACCAAAATTAT
>NZ_FOXB01000090.1 GCF_900115615.1 Hydrogenimonas thermophila
CCTGCCAATATTGATATATCTCTCCTCATCTTCAAATGGTGTCAAAATCTCAACCATTCTTTCATCTTTCCATAGTTCTTTTATCTCTTCAAAATCTATGCCATGCTTTTTCTTGTTTGAGAGACTTTTATTTATATCATATTCAAATTTCATATAAAAATTATATTGAATATATATTTAAATCATCTTAAATATATACTTTAATCAGCAATTATTGCTAAAAATCCTTGTTTTAAAAAATATAGGTAACCAATTTATCGAATGTGAGTGTCAGATGCAACCAATTTATCGAATGTGAGTAGATAATTTTCAAAAATTTGCAATTTTTTAGCAATATTTTGCAATTTTTTAGTAAAAAAGTAGCGGAATATAATTTAAAAAGATAGAATATTGAAAAAACATTCGTGGATAGTGGTTGCAGAGGGAATTTAAGGGGCGTTAAAGACGTGTTATTCGTGGATAGTGGTTGCAATCTTTTTAAAATTTCTATTTTTTAGAAATGGCACTTCCCCAATAGGGGAAAGTCCATTTAAACATAAACAAAACTAGCAACGATTAAAGTTTATCAAATACCTCATCAAGATGTTTTTCAACCCAATCAAGATCATCTTTTCCAATTACATTTTTCCATCCAAATTTGCCAGATAGAAGATAGTCATAATCTACAAAAACCTTTTTGCCGGTTTTCATATTTGTAAGTGTAAATCGATCAGCCGCCTCTCCTGGTCTTTTGCTAAAGAGTAGCACTGCTACGCCAAGAGCTGCGGATGCTGTACCTGCACCGCTATGTCCTATACTGTTTAGCGAGTTTCCTAAATCGACATATCCTATGGCACTTGAGAGGGTAGAAAATTGGGCTATATCTTTTTGCTCAACAGAGCTTTTTAACCATTTTTTGACAAACTCTTTATCTTCCTCGGGTATTCCAGCATATTTTTTAGGATAAAGATATCCTTTGGTTTTGAGTATTTCATACTGTGCACCATCAGTAACTATCCTATGCCAAGAATGTTCAAAATATCGTGAGTTTTTACGATACAAAATTCCATACTGATGAAACATTCTCATCCCTTCATCAGGATTCTTTTTGAGATATTCAGCAATCATTGAAAAGTATGGCGGAACTTTTTCACTATATGCAACAGCCATGAAATCTTTATAGAGAGGTTTTTCTTTTAAAGGAACCTCTTTTCTTTGTCTGTATAGTATAGAAATTCTATCATGTGAGGTATCAGTAGTAGTGTGAAATCCGCATGCCAAAACCTCAACATCCAAACGATAATCCGCTTCATTAGGATCAGATACTATCTGAAACCCTTTATCTCTCAATACAACCAAAGCTTCAGGCGTAAAGTCGCACTGCATAATTT
>NZ_FOXB01000091.1 GCF_900115615.1 Hydrogenimonas thermophila
ATTTGAGTGTATTGTATGGCGGATATAAAGCAATGCAAATGATAACAAATGCTCAAGATAACGAGATGATCGAGTACACAATGAAAGAAGCTAAAGAGAGATTGGATGTTTTAGATATAGAATTTAAAAAAGAAGATGATGCAACAGAGAATGATTAAAGTGTCGAGTTTTTGAGGACAAAGTTAAAAAAAGTATTAAAATGCAAGTAAAATTCTTTAATTATACGAAAATAAGCGGATACTAGAGGTTTTCTTTTTTATTGGACTAAAGTCCAATCCCCAATATGGGGTCGGGACTTTCTCACAGAGAGTACAAGCACAAGAGTCCCGCATTCGCATTAATGAAAGTTTTTGGATGTGCAGAAAGTTTTATGCTTTTAAAGTAGATTGTTTAAGATTTGGATTATTGTATAATGGAGTATTGGAATTTGAGAGGAGAAAATTATGGTAAGGGAAATCATAAGAGTTAAAGATGAATTTTATAGAGTTCATATTCCAAAAGAGTATGTCAACAAAAAGGTTGAAATTTTAGTATTGCCTTTTGATGAAAATGATGAAAATGATGAAAATAGTGCAAGCAGAATTTTAAAAAAGACTTCTGGGATATTAAAAGATAAAAATATAGATCCTATTAAATGGCAAGAGGAAATTAGAATTGATAGAGAAATATAGTAAATTTTTGGTAGATTCTAATATTTTTATCTATCATCTAAATGGAGAGAAGGTTGCAACTAAATTTTTAGAGGCAAATATAGATAAAATTTATATATCTAGAATTACATACATTGAAGTGTTATCATTTAATTTTGAAAATAATGAAGAAAATAATGTAATCGAACTGTTAAATCTGTTTAGAGTTATAGATACTTCTGACGATATAGCTATGCAGTGTATTAAAAATAGAAGAGTTAAGAAAATTAAATTAGCAGATAATATAATTGCTTCTACTGCTATGGTGTATGATTATACACTTGTTACAAGAAATACGAAAGATTTTAATGGATTGGAACTGAAAATCATTAATCCTTTTTTGCAAGAATAACTTTTATGAAAAAAACTAAAATAGAGATAAAAAAACTAAAAGAAGAGATAGTAGAAAGACTTAAACCATTAAAACCGAACTCCGAGCTCCGAACCCCAAACTCTCCCCTTTAACCCTCTTCAAAGCCAAACCAAAATAAAATTCAACACTCAATTATAGCATTTGAAAATATTGAAGAGTTGATTATTGAGATCAGAGGTCAAAAGGTATTACTAGATAGTGATGTAGCAAAGGTTTATGAGGTAGAAACCAGAGATGTAAATAAAGCAGTTAAAAATAATCCAGACAAGTTTCCAAATGAAAGT
>NZ_FOXB01000092.1 GCF_900115615.1 Hydrogenimonas thermophila
CAGCCAAATCCAATGAAATTTTAAATAATTCTTAAATGTATAATTTTGGAAAGGTTTTTGCTTTAGTTGACTCAAAAACGAGGAGTCAACTATGAAACGATACACAAAGGCAAAAACATTGCTTGAATCACTAATGACAATACCAGACTATAGAGTAGATATAGGAAAAGTAGAGTATCCCCTAGCAGAAGTACTATTTATGGTGATATTTGCACTATTAAAAGGGAATACTACATTTAAAGAGATTTTTGGCTGGATGATATACAATAAAGATAATCCGGTGTTAAAAGAGATTTTCGAAAAAGATGAAGTTAAAATGCCTTCAAAATCTACACTGCACAATATATTAACAAATACCGATAATAACACACTTGAGAAGGTATTTAGGCAACATTTTTCAAACTATGTAAAAAAAGAGAATATTGCAATAGATGGTAAATGGTTAAATGGTAGTGATGTAAATGGTCAATACACCAATGAGTGTCATAAAGCGATTTTGAATATATTGGATAAAGATACGAAGATAGTGTTTGCACACAAATTTATGGCAAAAAATAAAGAGAATGAAATCACTGCACTTAAACAAGCTTTCGATGAAGATGATCTATTTAGTGATGAAGGACAGATATTTTCATTTGATGCAATACAAACTCAAACTCAGACACTTAATAACATCAATAGCAAAAAAGATAAATATCTTGCAAAAGTAAAAGATAATCAAAAAGGTTTAAAGCAAAAGATTATTGAAACTATTGAGACTTATGAAAAACCAATAGATAGCTACTCTTTTGAAGATAATGGGCTTAGTTGTGGTAAAAAGTATGTAAAAAGAGAGGTTGAAATATTTTATAGTCCATCTATAGATATAGCAATGTATGATGAAAACATTGATAATATTCAAACTCTAATTAGGGTAAATAAAACACTTACCTGCCCAAAAACTAAAAAACAGACATTCTATAGTGAATATTTAATAGCAAACTTTAGAACTACTGCTGAGGATTTTTACAATAAAATTATCTCTCACTGGAGAGTTGAAACTTACCATTACCATTTAGATATGCTAATGGACGAAGATGAACATATAGCTTATAAAGAGCCTTATTCTATGGCAATCTTAAGATCATTTGCACTCAATCTATTTCAACTATATCACAATGAAAACAAAGGCAAAAAGCTACCTACTGGCAAGGTTACAATGGCTGAAATTAAAAGGACTTGCAAATATGACGATAACTTTACAGCAGAGCTTTTTGAGCAAGAATATGTTTAAGGTTAGTTTTAAATTTCATTGGATTTGGCTG